>NZ_JBFUBU010000021.1:0-87422 GCF_056405595.1 Polaromonas sp. P1_G1 | reverse complement strand
GGACCCCGCTTGGCTCGAGCACCGCAGGTTGCCCGAAGCGAAGCGTAGGGACCCAGACTGCGGGTCGCCTTTTCTTTGGTGACTTTCTTTTGGCGAAGCAAAAGAAAGTTACTTGCTGCCGGGCAACCCCCGGCCAGCAGAACTCAGAAGAGAGCGCACCGCCGGAGCAAGAGCCGGCCCAAAGTTGGACCATTTCAACGCCACTTGTCACAATCAACCAGCCCCATCCGTCTTGCCGGCATATGGACAACGCTCCCTCCCCTTCGGCCGAAAACTTTGACGCCCACCGCCCACGCCTGCTAGGCATCGCCTACCGCATGCTCGGCTCGCATGCCGACGCCCAGGACGTGGTGCAGGACGCCTGGCTGCGCTGGAACAGTGCGCGCCCCGATGATTTGCGCAGCGCCGAGGCCTGGCTGGTCACCACGGTCACCAGGCTGTCCATAGACCGGCTGCGCGCCGCCAAGACCGCGCGTGAGCATTACACCGGTTTCTGGCTGGCCGAGCCGATGCTGACCGACACCCAGGACTCGCCCGAGCAGATGCTGGAGTTCGCGGGCGACATTTCGCTGGCCTTTCTGGCGGTGCTGGAGCGCCTGACGCCGGACGAGCGCGCGGCCTTCCTGCTGCGCGAGGTCTTTGACGCCGACTATGCCGACATGGCCCGCACGCTGGGTAAAAGCCAGGCCGCCTGCCGCCAGCTGGTCAGCCGCGCCAAGGCGCAGGTGCGGGAAGGCAAAACGCGTTTCAGCGTCAGCCGCGAAGAGCATTTGCGGCTGCTGGCACGCTTTGCCGCGGCGGCGCGTGAAGGCAATCTGGCCACCATCAAAAGCCTGATCAGCGAAGAGGCCAGCCTGGTCAGCGACGGCGGCGGCGTGGTGCCGTCTTTCGGCCAGGTGTTGCGCGGCGCCCAGCGGCTGGCCCAGCTCTATTTCGCCACCGCGCTCAACCATGGGCCGGCACAGCGCCTGGAGATCGCCGACATCAACGGCGTGCCGGGCCTGCTGCGTTTTGTGCATGGCCGGCTCGAGTCGGTGCAGTCGCTGTACTTCGAGAACGGCCTGCTGGCCGAGATCCACACCCAGCGCAACCCGGCCAAGCTGGTGCGGGTGCTGTCACAACTCGAGGAAGCGGGCCGTCTTAAGGGGTGAAGCTCTCGGTTGTCGGGGGCTCATTGAACTTCAAGGAGTTTTCACCCATGAGCACGATTTCCATGCCCTCGGCCAACGGCCGCCTCCAGCACCGCAAGGTGATCCCCGAAGCCGTGGGCGCCCTGGGCGCCGTCAATGCCACGCTGGAGGACTCCACCCTCGGCATGCGGCTGATAGACCTGGTGCGCCAGCGCATCTCGCAGATCAATGGCTGCGCTTATTGCGTTGACTCGCATGCGCGCGACCTGCTGGCCGGCGGCGAAGACCTGCAGCGGCTCAACAGCCTGAGCACCTGGCGCGAAGTCACCTTGTTCACCGAACGCGAGCGCGCCGCGCTGAACTGGGCCGAAAGCCTGACCCTGCTCCCGCAGACACAGGCGCCCGACGAAGACTTCGACGCCCTCGCCGCGTATTTCAACGAACGCGAGATCGCCGAGCTGACCATGGCGGCGGCGCTGATGAATGCCTGGAACCGCATAGGCGTGGGCCTGCGCCTGCCGGTCCGGGCCGTGCCGCTGAAAGTGCCGGTGGCCTGAACGGTTGAAGAAAAAGTACCTTCAGCACGGCACGTTGCCGTGTGTGGGGGTGGGCGCGCGCAGCGCGTCAATGTCTCAAAGCCCTCAATGGGCGTGGTGCTGCGATCTCCAGACTTTGAACTTGTCATAAAGCACACGCTCCAGGGCCCAGCCCGATGTCAGCGTGACCAGCAAGCCCATGACCAGCGCATTGAGCATGGCATTGTCATGCCCGGCGTAGTTCCAGACCCAGGGCGAAATCATCAGGCCCACGCCCAGCAGGGCATTGGCCCAGTCGTCCAGGTGGTTGGGCAGGAAGAGGTCTTGCGACGCGAGGACGATGACGGCTACGCCCACGACCACCGAGCACCATGCCGCCGCCTCGGGCAGCGCCAACGCCCAGGGCGCGATGCACAGCCAGAGCCCCACGAAAATTTCCAGCCTGTCCTGCCAGCGATTGAGGGTATCCATGACAACCTCCGTAGTGAAGCCAAGGGAATTTCAGTGTAGGACTCCGGTAAAAATAAGCAACGCACGCCGGCAGACCCTGAGGGCGCAGATGTCTTTGCACCCCGGTGCGCGCGGTGGCGCCCTCAGCCGCCCTTGCCGCGCATGATGGCCGCGGCCACGTCGGCCGTGGTCTCGGCATAGCGCTTGAACTCCATGGTGTAAGTCGCGCGGCCCTGCGTGAGCGAACGCAAGGTGGTGGAGTAGCCGAACATCTCCGACAGCGGCACCTCGGCGCGCACCAGCTTGCCGCCGCCACCCGCGATGTCTTCCATGCCCTGCACCATGCCGCGGCGTGACGAGAGGTCACCCATCACATTGCCCATGAAGTCCTCGGGCGTTTCGACCTCGACGGCCATCACGGGCTCCAGCAGCACCGGTTTGGCGCGGCGCATGGCTTCCTTGAAGGCCAGCGAGCCGGCCATGCGGAAAGCATTTTCGTTGGAGTCCACGTCATGGTAGGAGCCGAACACCAGCGTGGCCTTCACGTCCACCACCGGGTAGCCCGCGAGCACGCCGGCCTTCAGCGTTTCCTGTATGCCCTTGTTGACGGCGGGAATGTACTCGCGCGGGATCACGCCGCCCTTGATGGCATCGACGAACTCATAGCCCTTGCCCGAAGGCTGCGGCTCCAGGTTGAGCACGGCGTGGCCGTACTGCCCGCGGCCCCCAGACTGCTTGATGAACTTGCCTTCGACGTCGTTCACCGCCTGCCGTATGGTTTCGCGGTAAGCCACCTGCGGCTTGCCGACGTTGGCCTCGACGCTGAACTCGCGCTTCATGCGGTCGACCAGGATTTCGAGGTGCAGTTCGCCCATGCCCGAGATGATGGTCTGGCCGGATTCCTCGTCGGTGTGCACGCGGAACGAAGGGTCTTCCTGCGCCAGGCGGTTCAGCGCGATGCCCATTTTTTCCTGGTCGGCCTGGGTCTTGGGTTCCACCGCCTGCGAGATCACCGGTTCGGGGAAGATCATCTTCTCGAGGATGATCACGTGGGCCGGGTCGCACAGTGTGTCGCCGGTGGTCGCGTCCTTCAGGCCGACGGCCGCGGCGATGTCGCCGGCGCGCACTTCCTTGACCTCGTTGCGTTGATTGGCGTGCATCTGCAAAATGCGGCCCAGCCGCTCGCGCTTGCCCTTGACCGGGTTGTAGACCGTGTCGCCAGCCTTGACCACGCCCGAGTACACACGAAAGAAAATCAGCTGCCCGACGTAGGGGTCGGTCATGATCTTGAAGGCCAGCGCCGAAAAAGGCTCGTCGTCTGTTGGGTGCCGCTCGGCCTCGCCCTCGTCGTCTTCGGTGTGGCCCAGGATGGCCGGCACGTCCGCCGGAGAGGGCATGTAGTCGATCACCGCGTCCAGCATGGCCTGCACGCCCTTGTTCTTGAAAGCGCTGCCGCAGAGCATGGGAACGATCTCGTTGGCAATGGTGCGCTGGCGCAGGCCCTGCCTGATTTCGTCCTCGCTCAGCGGTTCACCGGCCAGGTATTTGTTCAGCAACTCGTCATTGGCTTCGGCGGCAGCCTCAATCATCTTGGTGCGCCATTCGTTGGCGGTGTCCAGCAGCTCCGCCGGGATGTCGCCGTACTCGAAATGCACGCCCTGGCTGGTGTCGTCCCAGATGATGGCTTTCATCTTGACGAGGTCGACCACGCCCTGGAAATGATCCTCGGCGCCGACCGGAATCTGCACCGGCACGGCCACGCCTTTGAGGCGTTCGCTGATCTGGCGCTGCACGCGGAAGAAATCGGCGCCCACGCGGTCCATCTTGTTGACGAAGGCCAGGCGCGGCACCTTGTACTTGTTGGCCTGGCGCCAGACGGTTTCCGACTGCGGCTGCACGCCGCCCACGGCGTCGTAGACCATCACCGCGCCGTCGAGCACGCGCATGGAGCGCTCGACCTCGATGGTGAAGTCCACGTGGCCCGGCGTGTCGATGATGTTGATCCGGTGCTCGGGGTAGTTGCCCGCCATGCCTTTCCAGAAGGCCGTGGTCGCCGCCGAGGTGATGGTGATGCCGCGCTCCTGCTCCTGTTCCATCCAGTCCATGGTGGCCGTGCCTTCATGGACTTCGCCGATCTTGTAGTTCACACCGGTGTAAAACAGGATGCGCTCGGTGGTGGTGGTCTTGCCGGCGTCGATGTGCGCGCTGATGCCGATGTTGCGGTAGCGCTCTATGGGGGTATGGCGGGGCATGGCGAACTCCTTTTTTTGCCGGCTGCGCGTGTTGGAGTTGTGGCGTGGCCGGGCTCGCCAGTTTGCGCCAAAGCGACGTTTTTTGCTTGGCTGTTTTGCAGCAGCCCCTCTGCCGTAAGGCCTGAAGCTCAGCCGCCGTGCAACATTCTTTCCATAAAGGCAGGTAGCGGCCGTCCGTCTGACAGCAGGTATTTCGCCATGGGGATCACCACCTCGCGCACCGAAGCGCGCGCGCTCATCCGGTCGCGCCAGGCCAGCAGCCGCGGTGTCTCCGCCGTGAGGGGCGCGCCCATGCGCTCGCCGAAAATCATGGCCATGTAGAGAGCGATGTCGGCGTTCGAAAAATCCCCGGCCATGTAGTCCTGTCCGGCCAGCAGCGGCTCCAGGTAGCGGTAAAAATCCCGCGCGCCCTGCAGCGCCGCGACAGCCTGTGGGTCGCCCAGCTTGTCCTGCAGGCCCATCAGCTTGATGACGTGGGGAAAGTAGACCTCGTCCGAACGGTGCTCCAGCTGGCGGACCCGTGCGCGCCTGGCGATGCCGGTGAGCCACAGCGCCGGTTCGGGCTTGAGGTCTTCGAGGTATTCCAGGATCTGCGTCGAATCGAAAATCTCCAGCTCACCGTGCACCAGTACCGGAACCTGCTTCTTCGGGTTGATGCGCATCACTTCCGGATTTTTGGGCGAATAACCCTCGGCTTGCGTGAAGGGCACCATGACGAGCTCAAAGGGGATGCTTTTTTCGATGGCCGCGATCTGCACCTTGGCGCCAAACATGCTGAGGCGGGCTGAGTACAGGAGGATGGACGGCGATGTGGAGCTGGAGGCGGAGGGCATGGTGTGGGTGTTCCGTATGGAAGAAAAAAATCAGCTTGCGGCGTGCGGCGGTTCGCGGTCGAACAAGCCAGGCGCGCCGCCGATTTCGGCGCCCTCGATCAGCAGCATGCGCAGCTTGGTCGAGACACCGCCCGGCGCCGAGAAGCCGCCCGACTGCGCGCCCGAAGCCAGCACGCGGTGGCAGGGCACGATGATGGGGAAAGGGTTGTGCCCCAGCGCCTGCCCCACGGCGCGCGCGGCGCCGGGGTCTCCCAGCAGTGCAGCGATCTCACCGTAGGTCTTGGTCTTGCCCGGCAGGATGTCCTGCGCGGCCGTGTATACGCGCAGATGGAAGGGCGTCTCGTTGCGCAGGTCCAGCGTGCAGAAGCGCAGGTCGCGGGCTTCGCCTTCGAGCAAGGCCACCATGCCGTCTATGGCCTGTTGCTCTGCGGGCGGCGGCGCTCCGGCTTCGAGCATCGGGAACCGCCGGTGCAGGCGCGACAGCATGCGGCCTTCGCTCTGCTCGGGCAGGCGCACGGCGGCGATGCCGTGGCCGTTCCACACCAGCGCGCACTGCCCGATGGCGGTGGCAAAAAGCGTGAAGTGATGGAGTTCGCTGTCGGTGCTCATGTTGCGCTCCATGCTACACGCGCGGTGCTCCCGAAGGGGAATGTAAGAATTAATTTCGTTACCTCTCTTGCATGCTGCCCAAGCTTTTAATTTTTCAGCGACGTACCATGCCTTCTTTTTTGAAGGAACTCACATGGCAACACCGTTCTTTGGCAAGCGAGAAAACGAGACACCGACGGGTCTGCGCAACAGCCCCGGAAACGGCTACGGCAACAGCGGCTCGGCCAGCACGCTGCATTCGGCCCCGCTGTCCAGCCAGCAGAACAATGCCGCCAAACCGGTGAATGAGGTCGCGCCGTCCACCAGCACCGCCAAAGAAGGCGGCAGCAAGCTGACGGTGGGGCCCAACATCAAGCTCAAGGGCGTGGAGATCACCGACTGCGACACGCTCGTCGTCGAAGGCCTGGTGGAAGCCACCATGGATTCGCGTGTGATCCAGATCGCCGAGCAAGGCGCCTTCAAAGGCTCGGCGGAAATCGACGTGGCGGAAATCCGCGGCGAATTCAACGGCAACCTCACGGTGCGCCAGAAGCTGGTGATTTATTCGACCGGAAAGGTCACCGGCATCATCCGCTACGGCAAGCTGGTGATTGAAGAAGGCGGCCAGCTTTCGGGCGAGATTCTGTTCGGCGCGCTGGCTACGGCCAAGCCGGTGAGTGCGGTGAAGCCGGGTTTGCAGGCGGTGTAGGAGACTTAAAGCAACAAGCAGGCGCGGTTACCTCGCCATCGAAAAGCCACATCACTTTCCCGCCGTTCACGGCAGGGAAGTGATGCGGCGTTTTCGCGTTCGCCCTCCGCTTACAACCAGCGGAAGGCCAGCGGGATCAGCGCGGAGGCCAGCACCACCTGCAGGCCCAGCGCCAGGCCGGCATAGGCGCCCGCGTCGGCATTGACCTGCAGTGCCCGCGCCGCGCCCAGGCCGTGGGAGACCGTGCCCAGCGCAAAGCCGCGTGCGGCCCAGCCTGATCCATCGCGTGGAATGCGCAACGCGTCAAACAGGTATTTGCCGCAGAGCGCCCCGACCAGCCCCGTGATCACCGCAAACACGGCCGCCAGCGCCGGGATGCCACCTATCTTTTCGGCAATGCCCATGGCCACTGGCGCGGTGACCGATTTGGGCGCAAGCGACAAGGTCACTTCCGAAGGCAAACCCAGCGCCCAGCCCATCAACAGCGCGGAGCCACTGGCCGCGATGCCGCCCGCCAATGCCGCCAGCAGCAGCCGGCCCCAGCGCCGGCGCAGCTCTTCGCGCCGCAGCCACAGCGGCCAAGCCAGCGCCACCACCGCGGGCCCCAGCAGGAAATGGATGAACTGGGCACCCGCGAAATAGGTGGGGTAGGGCACGCCGGTGGCCAGCAACGCGCCGGCCAGGCACACCACCGTCCAGAGCACCGGATTGGCCCAGGGCGGCTGGCCCAGGCGCGCATAAACCGCTTGCGCCAGCACATAGACCACCAGGGTGGCTGTCAGGCCGAACAGCGGCGTGGCCGACAGGTAAACCCAGAGTTCGACGAATTTAGGCATTCGGCGGTTCCCCTGAAGCCGCGCCGCCGCGGTCCCGCAACAGGTGCAGGGTCAGCACCGTGACCCCCAAACCCGCCAATGTGGACATCACCACGGCCAGCAAAATGCGCACGCCGTACTGGTTTACGAGCGAAAGATGGGTCATGACGCCCACGCCGACAGGCACAAAGAGTAACGAAAGGTGCGAGAGAAGAAAGTCTGCGCACACTGACACAGGTCCTCGCACCAGCTCTGCACGAAGGCCAATCAGCAGCAAAACCATGCCGATCACCGGCCCCGGAAAGGGCAGGGAAAAGCCGCGCGAAAGCAGTTCCCCGATGGATTGAAAAATCAGTAACCAGGCCAGTCCGCGCAACGCCGTCATCGCGTGAACCTCCCGGCGGAAGAGCGGCGTGTCGATGCCTGGGCCGCGCCCGTGATGCGTTTACGGGCTGGCAAAAAGATCCCCTTGCGGCCACTCCTTCACCGCATTGGCTGCGCCCCACAGCGCCTGGTCGATATCCTTGAAGAAGGCGCGGCGCCCGGAGGGGTCCGGCCTGGAATTGAAGGCCGCTACCCATGCATAGCCCTGCCGGGTTCTCAACGCCAGGGTTTGCAGGCCCGGCTGGCTGCCCGTGTGCCACCAGTTGTCACCCTTGTCGCTCCTGACCACGTGGATGCCCGCCGCGTAGAAGCTGCGCGGATCATTTTCTTTTGCCAGCACGGGCTCGCTGCGCATGACCCGCACCGATTCCTCATTGAGCAATCGCTTGCCGCGGGCGCCGTCGATCGCCAGGAAAAATTTCAGGACATCCGTCGGCGTTGCCACCCACGCCCCCAGCGCATCCATGTTCTCAACGGAGTAGGAGCCGTAGGGGCTGGGCACATTCCCGTTTGCGACGCCGGGCGCGCCGCGCTGCAACGGCTCTCCGGGAAAGGCGTAGTACTTCGTTTCGCCGGGCCGGCTTTCGGTGCTGCTCGCGGCCTGGAAGCCTTTGCCGATGACGGGCTGCAAAAATTCCCTGCTGCTGAAAGCCCGGTAGGGCTCACCGGTGACGGTTTCCACAATCCTGCCAAGCATGCAGTAGCCGGTGTTGGAGTAGGCGAAGCGCTCGCCGGGCGTGAAATCCAGTTTCTCCTGCAGCGAGTCCCGGATGATGGCGTCGCAGCTGACGGGCGATACGCCTTGCCGGCGGGCGATCTCCCTGAGCCGTGGCTGGAAAAACGGATCACCCGAACGCTCCCGGTCAAAGCCGCCGGAATGCTGCAGCAGGTGGCGGATGCGGATGTCCCTGGCGCGTGGGTCGGCGGGCGGTGCAATCACGATTCCGGCTTTCTCGAGCAGGGGCAGCGCCGGGTCGTCCAGCTTCAGCTTTCCATCCTCGGCCAGCTTGAGCACCATGACCGCCGTCAAGGTTTTGTTGATGCTGCCCATGCGAAAAAGGGTTTGCGGCGCCATGGCCTCCTGCTTGTCCTTGTCGGCATGGCCGTAGCCCTTGGCGAGCAGCAGTTTTCCGTCCTTGGCCACGGCCAGGCTGGCGCCCGGGATGTTGTGTTTCTGGATGAGTTCCAGCATGGCTTTGTCGAAAGGCTCGAGGTGGGGCAATGCGCTGCCCTGGTCCAGGCAGAGTCCCCACTGCGGAAGCCATGCCAGCAAAGCCCCCGCCAGTCCGCAGAGCAGCCGTCGGCGCGGGGCGATGGGACTGAGTGGACTGTTGGCGCGAGAGGGTGTTGCTTGCATTGTCCGGCCTGTGCTTTTCCGCGCAGTCTACGTGGTCGCCCTATGGTTGCGCATTTTGCCTAGAAACGCGGAAGGTCGGGATGCTTGATCTGCCCGGCCCGCACCAGCATTTTTCCGTATTCGGCGCAGCGGTTCAGCGTGGGGATCACCTTGCCCGGGTTGAGCAGGCCCTTGCTGTCGAAGGCGCGCTTGACGCCGAACATCTGCTCGTTTTCCTCTGCCGAAAACTGCACGCACATGGAGTTGAGTTTCTCCACGCCCACACCGTGCTCGCCCGTCACGGTGCCGCCCATGGCGACGCTGGTCTCCAGGATGTCGGCGCCGAAGAGTTCGCAGCGGTGCAGCTGGTCGGGGTCGTTGGCGTCAAACAGGATCAGCGGGTGCAGATTGCCGTCGCCCGCATGAAAGACGTTGGCGCAGCGCAGCTGGTATTTCTTYTCCATCTCGGCAATCGCCAGCAGGATGTCGGCCAGACGCTTGCGCGGAATCGTGGAGTCCATGCACATGTAGTCGGGGCTGATGCGGCCCGAGGCGGGGAAGGCGTTCTTGCGGCCGCTCCAGAAACGCAGGCGCTCGGCTTCGTCGCGGCTCACGGCGATGGCGGTGGCGCCGCAGCGGCGCAGCACTTCGCTCATGCGGACTATCTCTTCCTCGACCTCCTCGGGCGTGCCGTCGCTTTCGCAGAGCAAAATCGCTTCGGCGCTGAGGTCGTAGCCGGCGTGCACAAAATCTTCCACGGCGGCCGTCATGGGTTTGTCCATCATCTCCAGGCCCGCCGGGATGATGCCGGCGGCTATCACGGCGGCCACGGCGTCGCCGGCCTTGCGCAGGTCGTCAAAGCTGGCCATGATGCAGCGCGCCAGCCGGGGCTTGGGCACCAGCTTCACGGTGACCTCGGTGGTCACGGCCAGCATGCCTTCACTGCCGATGATGATGCTCAGCAAATCGTAGCCGGGGGCATCGAGCGCCTCGCTGCCGAACTCGATCTCTTCACCTTCAACCGTGAAGCCCTTGACTTTGAGAACGTTGTGCACCGTCAGGCCGTACTTGAGGCAGTGCACACCACCCGAGTTCTCGGCCACGTTGCCGCCTATGGTGCAGGCGATCTGGCTGGAAGGGTCGGGCGCGTAATAAAGGCCCAGCGGCGCGGCCGCCTCGGAGATCGCGAGGTTGCGCACACCGCCCTGCACAACGGCCGTGCGGCTGGCGGCGTTGAGCTTGAGGATCTTGTTGAACTTGGCCAGCGAGAGCGTGACGCCCAGCGCGTGCGGCATGGCGCCGCCGGAAAGCCCGGTGCCCGCGCCGCGCGCGACCACCGGCACGTCCAGCGCGTGGCAGGCCTTGAGCACGGCTTGTACCTGTGCATAGGTTTCGGGCAGGGCCACGACCAGCGGCCGCTGGCGGTAGGCGGTCAGGCCGTCGCATTCATAAGGGGTGGTGTCTTCCTTGTTCCAGAGCAGCGCGTGTGCCGGCAGCACGGCCTGCAGCGCGCCGACCACCTGGGCCTGGCGTTCACGGCGTTCAAGCGGGGGCTGTTGCCAGGCTTCAGCGGGTGCGTTCATGGATGGCCTTCGGGGATGAAACCGGTTCTGGCCGGTGATGAAGGCACTTTAATGCAAAGCCGGGGCTGGCGGCGTGAAGAAAATGAAGGCGTTTTGTGAAAAACGAATTTGCTACCCTCGGCCGCCCCCGGTTACTCCTTGCGGATGTCGAATAGCTCCAGAGCCTCGTCAACAAGATAGAAATTGCTGCCGTTTCCGCCGCGCGCTTTTGCATCAAATCGCACGACGCGGCCAAGCTCAGGCGCATACCACGCATTGGCGGTATATGCCGCGTAAGTCCTGTTGTTACCCCGTTCTGTAGACCCCTTGAACTCGACCCGCATGATGCGAAGTTCGCGGTCGCCAATGCGCATGGTCGACTCATCCGTTGCGCGGGCTGTGACGTTCATCCCGATTTTCTGGTTTTGCATCCGGGTTTCGTAGCGAAGCTGCCACGTCTGCCCGGGCTCCGGTGTCTTGTTTATCCAGCCGCGCGGCGGCATTGCCAGCTCATACTCTCCGGCGATGACGCTGGCGAGCGTAACAACCTCGCCGCCGGCCCGCTCCACCCGGCTTCCCTGGTTGAAGATCAGTTGGTCTCCGTCCGTGCGGTCCAGCCGGTACCTGATGTTCTGCGTCAATCCCGTGGTTCGATCGCGCAGCCGGTACTCGAAGACCTGCGCGCTTGCTGCCTGGGTGGTCACGGCGGGTTTGTTGCGTTCATCACGCGCGGCCAGCGCTGCCGCTGCGCGCGCAGGGACTTCGGCAATCCAGGCGGCCGGCAAGGCGAAATTCACATTTTGTGCATCGCGCAACATAAAGGTGGTGATGCCAATCAGACGGCCTTGCGCGTCGAAAAGGCCGCCGCCGCTGGAACCCGGCGAGATGGGTACGGTGACTTGCAGCGCGACGAACTCATCATTGTCTGCACGGCGGACGCCGGACAGAAGACCATCGCTGATCGTCATTTCCAGCCCGCGCGGATTTCCAATGGCATAGACCCGGGAGCCGATTTTCGGGGTTTCCGCGGTCGCTACGGTGACCGGCGGCGCGTTGAAATTGGCCACCTTGAGCAGGCACAGGTCGCGCGCGGCGTCCGCGTGCTCCAGGGCGGCGCCGTAAGCGACGTTATCGCGTGTCACCGAAACCTTGCGCGCTTTGGCCAGCACATGGCAATTCGTGATGAGCGAGCCGGCTCGAATGACCACAGCGCTGCCTGAAGCAATTGGCCTTCCCGCGTCATCAAAGGTCTTGACGACCCAGATACTGGGCGACAGGCGCTCGAACAGCTGTTCGGGGCTCGGCGTGGCATTTTGCGCAAGGACATTGCCGCCAACAAGCAACAGGCCTATGCCGCGAAGCATGAATTGAAGTATCACGGTGCGTCTCACGCTCGGTCACTCCTTGCGGATGTCGACAAGTTCCAGAGCCTCGTCGACAAGAAAGAAACTGGGGCCGCTTCCGCCGCGCGCTTTTGCATCAAATCGCACGACGCGGCCAAGTTCAGGCGCGTACCACGCATTGGCGGTATATACCGCGTAAGTCCTGATGAAAGCGCCCCGTTCTGTAAACCCGGTGAACTCGACCCGCATGATGCGAAGCTCGCGGTCGCCAATGCGCATGGTGGACTCATCCGTTGCGCGGGCCGTGAGGTTCATTCTGATTTTCTGGCTTTGTATCCCGGTTTCGTAGCGAAGCTGCCATGTCTGCCCGGGCTCCGGTGTCTTGGTGATCCAGCCGCGCGGCGGCATTGCCAGCTCATAGTCCCCGGCAATGGCGCTGGTGAGTGTGACAACCTCGCCGCCGGCCCGCTCCACCCGGCTTCCCTGGTTGAAAATCAGTTGGTCTCCGTCCGTGCGGTCCAGCCGGTACCTGATGTTCTGCGTCAATCCGGTGGTTCGCTCGCGCAGCCGGTACTCAAAGACCTGCGCGCTTGCTGCCTGGGCCTGGGTGGTCGCGGCAGGTTTGTTGCGTTCATCGCGCGCGGCCAGCGCCGCCGCTGCGCGCGCAGGGACTTCGGCAATCCAGGCGGCCGGCAAGGCGAAATTCACATTTTGTGCATCGCGCAACATAAAAGTGGTGATGCCAATCAGACGGCCTTGCGCGTCGAAAAGGCCGCCGCCGCTGGAACCCGGCGAGATGGGCACGGTGACTTGCAGCGCGACGAACTCATCGTTGTCTGCACGGCGGATGCCGGACAGAAGACCATCGCTGATCGTCATTTCCAGCCCGCGCGGGTTTCCAATGGCATAGACCCGGGAGCCGATTTTCGGGGTTTCCGCGGTCGCTACGGTGACCGGCGGCGCGTTGAAATTGGCCACCTTGAGCAGGCACAGGTCGCGCGCGGCGTCTGCGTGCTCCAGGGCGGCGCCGTAAGCAACGTTATCGCGTGTCACCGAAACCTTGCGTGCCTTGGCCAGCACATGGCAATTGGTGATGAGCGAGCCGGCTCGGATGACCACCGCGCTGCCTGAAGCAATTGGCCTTCCTGCGTCATCAACGGTCTTGACGGCCCAGATGCTGGGCGACAGGCGCTCAAAGAGCTGTTCCGGGCTTGGCGTGGCATTTTGCGCAAGGACATTGCCGCCAACAAGCAACAGGCCTATGCCGCGAAGCATGAATTGAAGTATCACGGTGCACCTCATGGAGCGTTCGGTTTATCGTGCGGGAGGCAGCAGGCCGCTCAGGTCGTCGAGCGTCGCGGGGCCGGATGCGCGGCTTCGTTCATTGGCGGTGCTGCGCCCCGCCGGGTTGTTCACGGCACCGGCGGGCGGTGCGCTTGGCAACAGGCCGTTCAGGTCGTCGAGCGTCACGGGGCCGGATGCGCGGCTTCGTTCATCGGTGCCGCGCCCCGCGGTGTTGTTCACCGCAACGGCGCGTGGTTTTCCCGGGACGAGTGGAATTCCGCCGATATAAGCCAGGTGAGGCAGATGTTGTATTGCTGTGCTTTCGCTTCGGAGGGTGAACCTGGGTTGACCCACAAGGAGTCCCACCGTGATGCTGGTCTGCACGTAGGTGGTACGGCCGTCCTCCAGTTCGGCTTCCAGGGTCGTTTCGATTTCAGTGCGCGCGCTGACGGTGTATCTGCCTGCCGTGCGGTCAACAAAGAAAAAACCTTGGGGTTGCGACTTGCCGACAACCTCGCCATTGAGTTTGATGTCCGGCTGGACCGCCTGCCCGAGGCCGCCAGAGCGGTAAACCACCAGACGTCCATACCCCGGGCGCAGGGTAGGGAAGCTGGCCTCGACTTCGGAATATCGGGGGCCGGTGGCCGCACAACCGGTCAGAAAAATTGCCGCAGCAATGACAAACAGACGGAAAATCTGCATCCCATACCCCTCGATTTTGTTGTTCGAATCGCGCGAGTCTAGCATTCAGCCGGCCTGATGAATGGACTGAGAAAAGCAGGCCCTGGGGTGCCGGACGCAAAAATTTCAACCGACGCTTTTACGGAGCCAATCGGCAAGAAGCTGCACATTTCCACCGGTCCGTCAGGCCGACGTCATCGAACTGCGTGCCTTTCACCCGCTTGGGCCAGTCCAGGTTCTCAGGATTTGGTGCCAGGGGCGGCTTTGCTGGCGCCGGGCATGTCATAGAACTTGGCCTTGCCGGTTTTCACGTCATACATGGCGCCGACGATCAGGATCTCGCCCTTTTGCTCCATCTCGCGCAGGATGGGGCTTTTCTCGCGAATCGCTTCCACCGTGAGGTGCACATTGCTCTCGGCCACCATCTCGACAAAGGCGTAGTTCTTGGATGTGCGGTCCTTGATGTCGGCGGAGACCAGGTTCGCGGCCGGCTTGATCTTGCCGATGAGGCCGGTCAGGTTGCCCAGCTGGGCGTCGTCGCACGCGCCCTTGATGGCGCCGCAGCTGGTGTGGCCCATCACCACCAGCAGTTTGGCGCCCATGACCTTGTGGGCGAACTCCAGGCTGCCCAGGATGTCTTCGTTGACGATGTTGCCTGCCACGCGCGCATTGAAGAGGTCGCCTATGCCCTGGTCAAACACGATTTCAGCCGGCGCGCGCGAATCGATGCAGGACACCACGCTGGCCAGCGGGAACTGGCCGTCCGCCGTGGCCTTCATTTCCTTGAGGTAGTTCTGGTGGCGCGGCTTGCCCGAGACGAAGCGCGTGTTGCCGGCCTTGAAGCGCGACAGGATCTGCGCGGGCGTCACGGCGTCCTGGCATGCCTTGGCATCCTGAATAGTGCAGAAGGTGCCGGGTTTGACGGATTTCGCCGCGGGCTTGCCCTCGGCGTGCGCCAGAGGCGATAAGGCAAACAGGGACAACAGGATGCCGGCCACGGCGGCGCTGAGCTGGTTCTTTTTCATGGAAATCCCTCGCTGAATGGTTGGTTTTAGGTTTGTTCAGGCTGTAGCCAGTTGATGCTTGCTTGCCGGCCACAGCCGACCCACTCTAAACCTGTGCCGGCCGGATGTCACGTGCCGGTGCACTTGGCATCGACCGAGAGCCGTTCACAAACCCCAGCGAAGCGGTCCTGGCTAGGCGCGCCGCCGCAGACAGTGCTACAGCACGGCAAGGCGGCGCAACAACGCCAGGAGGGGTTTGTGAGCGGCTCTCAGCCCAGGCTTTTTCGCAGCCAGTCTGCAAACGCCGCGCATTCCCAGCGATCCATGGTGCCGGTGCGCCAGCACAGGTAGTGGGCATGCGGGCTGGGGACGTTGCCGGAAAACACCGCGTTGCTGCCCAGGCGCACCAGCGAGCCGTTTTCCAGCCAGGGCGCGCCCAGCTTGAGGCGTATCAGCGCAATGCCCATGCCGGCGGCGGCGGCGTCGCACATCAGGCCTATGTCGTTGAATTGGGAGCCGTCGGCAGGCTCCGGCCAGTCGAGCTTGTGGGCGGCAAACCAGGTGCGCCAGGGCTCCAGCGGCGAACGCAGCAGGCTTTCGCCTTCGAGGTCCTCGGCCGCCTCAAAGGGGCCGTGCTCGCGCACAAAGGCCGGCGAGGCCAGCGGCGCGACCTCATCCTTGCTCAGGCAGACGTGCTCCAGGTCCGCATAGCGGCCGGTGCCGAAGCGCACGATGAGGTCGGCATCTTCGGCCACCACATCCAGCAGCGGAATCGACACCTGCAGCGTCAGGTCGATCTCGGGGTAGGCGTCGGTGAACTGGCGCAGGCGGGGAATCAGTATGGAACGCGCGAAGGTCGGCGTGACCGCCAGGCGCAGCTTGCGTTTGCCGGGCGTGGTGCTTTGTCCCGCCGCGCCCGGAAATTTTTGCAGCGTTGCCAGGCCTTCGCGCACATGGGCCAGGTATTCGCTGCCCTCGGTGGTCAGCGAGAAATCGGCGCGACCGAAGAGCTTGGTACCTATGATCTGCTCGAGCTGCTTGACGCGGTGGCTGACCGCGCTGGGCGTGACGCACAACTCCTCAGCCGCCTGCGTCACGCTGCGCAGCCGCGCCAGCGCCTCGAAGGTCAGCAGGCATTGGATGGGCGGGATTCGCGCGGGAGTAGCCATGTCTGTTAAAGAACGTAGGAAGCAGCGCGAGACGTTTCTTTGCAAGCAGGGGCCGCGGAACCGGCTTTGCCGGGCCGCAGGCGCAGCGGCCCCCTCGGGGGGCAGAAAGCTACACGTAGTGAGCGACCGTGGGGGCTCATATATTTACTTGAATATCACGGTCTTATGGCCGTTGAGGAGAACGCGGTGCTCGCTGTGCCATTTCACCGCACGCGCCAGCACCTGGCTTTCGGTGTCGCGGCCCATGGCGGTCAGGTCTTCCACTGTCTTGCTGTGGTCGGCGCGCGCCACGTCCTGCTCGATGATGGGGCCTTCGTCGAGGTCGGCCGTCACGTAGTGCGCGGTCGCGCCAATCAGCTTCACGCCGCGGTCGTGCGCCTGGTAATAAGGCTTGGCGCCCTTGAAGCTGGGCAGGAAGGAGTGGTGGATGTTGATGGCGCGGCCGGAGAGCTTCTGGCACAGATCGTTGGACAGCACCTGCATGTAGCGCGCCAGCACCACGAGCTCGGCGCCTTCGGATTCGATGATCTCCAGTTGCTTCGCTTCGGCCTGGGCCTTGGTCGCCGCCGTGACGGGGATGTGGTGAAACGGGATGTTGTAGCTGGCCGCCAGCTGGTAGAACTCGCGGTGGTTGGAGACGATGGCGCGCACCTCGATCGGCAGCAGGCCGGACTTGCAGCGAAACAGCAGGTCGTTGAGGCAGTGGCCCTCCTTGCTGACCATGATGACGGTACGCATGGGCTGGGTGGTGGCATGCAGCTTCCAGTTCATGCCGAAGGGTTGGGCGAAGGCCTCGAGCCGGCTGGAGAGCTCCTCGTGCGTGAGCTTGTCGCAGGCGAACTGCACGCGCATGAAAAACAGGCCCGTGTCGTGGTCGTTGTACTGTGCGGCCTCTTCGATATTGCCGCCGTTGTCCAGCAGGAAGCCGGATACGGCATGAACAATGCCCATACGGTCCGGGCAGGACAGGGTCAGGATATAAGCGTGATTCATAGGGGATGAATTGTCGCAGGTGGGGCCGCCGCCCGCCCGGATGGGCCGCAAAGGCCGGCACGGCGGAGCGGCAACGGTGCCAGAATGCAAGAACCCCCTTTCCAGACGCAGGAGACCCGCCATGGCCTATCAGAACTTCAACATGGAGCACCACTGGCTCCCTTTCACGCCCAACCGCAGCTTCAAGAAGGACCCGCGCATCTTCGTTGCCGCCGACGGCATGCACTTCACGACGCATGACGGCAAGCAGGTCATCGACGGCATCTCCAGCCTGTGGTGCGTGGGCGCGGGCCACAACCGCAAGCCCATCAACGACGCCATCAAGAAGCAGCTCGACACGCTGGACTACGCGACCGCCTTCCAGGCCAGCAACGACCAGGCCTTCAAGGCCGCCGAGCTCATCGCGGGCATGGCGCCCGGCGACCTCAACAAGGTGCTGTTCTGCAATTCGGGCTCGGAGGCGGCCGACACTTCGCTCAAGGTCGCGCTGGCCTACCACCGCGCGCGCGGCGAGGGCCACCGCAACATCTTCATAGGCCGCGAAAAGGGTTACCACGGTGTCGGCTTCGGCGGCATGAGCGTGGGCGGGATTCCGGCCAACCGCAAGGTCTACGGCGCCGCGCTGCTGCCGCGGGTGGACCACATGCGTTTCATCCATGACCCGGTCAACCACGCCTACATCAACGGCGCCGAGCCTGTGTGGGAAGAAGACCTGCTGCTGGAGCTGGAAAACCGCATCCTGCCGCTGCACGACCCGAGCAACGTGGCTGCCGTCATCGTTGAGCCGGTCGCCGGCAGCGCCGGCTGGTATCTGCCGCCCAAGGGTTACCTCAAGCGCCTGCGCGAGATCTGCGACAAGCACGGCATCCTGCTGATCTTCGACGAGGTCATCACCGGCTTCGGCCGCCTGGGCACGGGTTTCGGCGCCGACTATTACGGCGTGGTGCCCGACATGCTGAACTTCGCCAAGTGCGTGACCAACGGCGTGATCCCGCTGGGCGGCGTGATCTGCTCGGACCGCATCTACGACGGCATGATGAATGCCAACAGCGGCGCGCCCGAGCATGCCATCGAGTTTTTTCACGGCTACACCTACTCGGGCCATCCCGTGGCCTGCGCGGCGGCGATCGCGACCCTGAACCTGCTCAAGGAAGAGAAGCTGTATGAGCGCGCGGGCCAGATGGGCAAGGTGCTGGGTGGCGCGTTGCACAGCGGCCTCAAGGGCCTGCCCAATGTGATCGGCATACGCGCCCTGGGTCTGGCCGGCGCGGTGGAACTGGCGCCCGTGGCCGGCGCGCCGGGCAAGCGTGCTTACGACATCTTCATGGACTGCTTCCACCACGGCGTGCTGGTGCGGCCGGCGGCCGACAACATCGTGGTCTGCCCGCCCTACATCGTCGAGAAAGAGCACATAGACCGCATCGTCAACGTGGTGGCCGACGCGATCCGCAAACACGCCTGAGGCGTTTCAGCGGCGACTGGCGCTCAGGGCCTGGGCGCGAGTTTTTTGTCCAGGCCTTCGCAGTAGTCTTTTTCAGGCAGCGCGGGCGTTTCCCACACAGCATCGAAGGCGTCCGTTTTCTCGTTCTGCGCGGCGCCACCGGCGCGCAGGCGCACGGCCTTGGCCTTCACATCGGCCGGCAGGTGCCGCGGCACGCCCAGCTGGCGGTCGGCATGGCCGCTCCCGGCCAGCAGCACCACGGTTTTTCCGGGCAAGGCGGCCTGGGCCAGCGTGTTGGCCATGGTGATGTCCTTGGCGATCTGCAGGCGCGTCATGGGCGTGACCTGGCTTTCGGGCAGCAGGTTGCAGTGGCCTGTGCGTATTAATTGCTGCTGCGCCTTCAGCGCCGGCCCCGGCAACTGCAGGTCGAGCTGGTGGTCCGCCATGCGGGCCGGCATCTGGGCGCGCGGCAGGTTGGCGCCCAGCACCGGCACACCGGCGCGCACGGCCGTCATCACGGCGGAGCCGTAGGCGGCCCAGGGCCAGCCCTTGTCGTTCCAGTTCAATGCATTGCGCACTTGCTGCTCGGTGGCGCTGGATTTGAGGGCGGAGGTGCTGGCGCCGGTGTCGGCCATTTCCAGCGCCAGGGCGGCCAGCGCACCGCGTGCGGCCAGCAGTGCGACGACCTGCTGCTGGATGCGCTGGTGTTCGGCCGCGTCGTGCTGCTCGCCGAGGATGAGGATCTCCGCCGGAAGAATGGCTTCCAGCCGTGTCGCGGTCTGCGCCGTATCGAGGCCGGGTGCCTGCAGGATGGGCGCCTCGGGCCGGCCCGCGCAGCCGGCGGCCAAAGCCATCGCGGCGGCGCATAGCAGCCATGCCGAAGGACGAAGGGTGGGGAAATGGCGCATCGGTGGATACTAATGCTTCCGGCCCGGTTTTTGTTGGCCGCGCCCCAAGCCATGCCGACTCTTGCTCTGCCCGCTCGCGCCTTTTTCATGCGCGTCATCCTGACGCTGCTGCTCGCCTGGGCCGCGGCCTCGCTGTGCCTCTGGCTGCGCACGCCCCTGCCCTGGATGATAGGCCCGCTGCTGGCGACCGCCGTGGTTTCCATGCTGGGCGGCCCGACGGCCAGCTGGACGCCGCTGCGCAACAGCGGGCAATGGGTGATCGGCTGCGCGCTGGGGCTTTATTTCACGCCGCAGGTGGTCGCCCTGCTGGCGGGGCTGTGGTGGGCGATTGCGCTGAACATCGTCTGGGCGCTCGTGCTGGGGCTGGCTTTCGGGGCCTGGCTTTACCGGGTGCACCATGGGCCAGGGCCTTTCCATGTCAGAGGCTTGACACGCATCACGACTTATTTTGCGGCGCCTATCGGTGCGGCATCGGAAATGACGCTGATGGCCGAGCGCCATGGCGCGCAGACCGACCTGGTGGCCTCGGCGCACAGCCTGCGCGTGCTGCTGGTCACACTGATCATTCCCTTCGGCTTCCAGTGGGCGGGGCTGCACGGGCTGGACGCCACCCTGCCCAGCGCGCGTGTGGTCCAGCTGCCGGGACTGGCCCTGCTCGCCGTACTGACCGGCATAGGCTGCTGGGCCATGCTCAAACTGGAGCGCACCAACCCCTGGTTTATAGGCGCACTGGTGGTGTCGCTGCTGCTGACGGCCTGCGGCATCACGCTGTCGGCCCTGCCGCAATGGATGACGAATGCCGCGCAGCTGGTCATAGGCATCAGCCTAGGCGTGCGTTTCACCAGCGGCTTTGTGCACATGGCGCCGCGCTGGCTGGGCTCGGTGGCGCTGGCGACGGTGGGAATGATTGCGCTGTGCGCGGGTTTTGCGTGGTCGCTGGCCCAATTCACCAGCCTGCACTGGGCCACGCTGCTGCTCGGAACCTCACCCGGCGGCATCGCCGAAATGGCCATCACGGCCAAGGTGCTGCAACTGGGGGTGCCGGTGGTCACCGCCTTTCACGTCACCAGGCTGGCGGCCGTGCTCTTGCTGGCCGAGCCCATGTACCGCTGGATCTACAAGAAGCGCTCAACGACGCAAGTAGAAAGAGAAAGCCCACCGGCAGAGTAATAAAAGACGGATGGGGCCCGTATTCACCAGCAGGGGCCGAGGAACCGGCTTCGCCGGGCCTCAGGCGCAGCGGCCCCCTCGGGGGGCAGGGAACTACACGAAGTGAGTGACCGTGGGGGCTAGTGAAGTGACATCGGGGTATTGGCCAGCCCGCTATAGCCTTCCAGCGTGTCTTCGATTTCTTCCTGCGTGGGAGTGTTCTGTGCCCATGCGCTCAGGCGTTGCTGGAACATTTCTGCCCAGGAGCCGTCCAGGTAGACCTCTTTGCCCGAGCGTTTGTCCACGATTTCAAAGCCGTGGCGGGCCAGCTGGGGGATGGCGGGAGCGGGCGCAGATTCTTCCGGTGCGTTCGCGTGAATCTGAACCACGGCAAAAGAGTCGGAGTCGTAAAGCATTTGCATGGTGAGGTCCTTTATCGTCAGATAGCAACGATGAGGCCAAGTTCAAGAGTCCGCACCATACGGCCTGCAAGTGTTCGGTAAAGACGCGCTACACCGTGTAAAACCGCACATAAAGCGCGCCTCACCGTGCGTGGCAGCAACGCGGGCTGCGTGGCCGCCCTTCGCTCTTTGCTCAGGGCCGGATCACGCTGTCCAGTGACTGCTCCACAAAATCCCCGTTTTGCTCTGTGATCCTGCTCTTGACCGGCAGATAGTCGAGCGATGGCGCAAACCAGACTTCCACCTTCTGGTCGAAATCGCCGCGCGGCTTGCGGGAAAGTTTGAGCGTCGGCATGTTGCCGGCGGAGACGGTGAGGGTTTCTTCGGCTTCCACCAGGAAGGTCCAGGTATCGGCCTGGGTCGGCCCCACCGTGTACAGGGTAATGCTGTTGCCGGGCACGAATTCCGTCGGATTGCCCGCCAGCATGCCGGCCAGCTGCAAGAAAAAGCTCATGCGATCCTGGGCGCCGGCGATCCAGGGCGCG
Organism: Polaromonas sp. P1_G1; assembly: GCF_056405595.1. Classification (NCBI taxonomy): domain Bacteria; kingdom Pseudomonadati; phylum Pseudomonadota; class Betaproteobacteria; order Burkholderiales; family Comamonadaceae; genus Polaromonas; species Polaromonas sp. P1_G1. The sequence goes on along the minus strand of NZ_JBFUBU010000021.1, from coordinate 65,909 downwards.
TCTGCCGTGTTGGCGCTGAAGCTCACCTTGCCCTTGTCGCGCTCGAAATGCGCCGCCCGCTCGCTTCTTGATTTGTCGGAGAAGCGTTTGGGCGCCAGGCCGATCTCGGTGAGCTCGCCTTCGCTGGTCAGGATGCGCGGCTTGAGGAACAAGGACGCTGGAAACGATGCGCGCACCTCCAGGACCGCCGTGTAGCCGGTGCCTCTGTTCTGCCAGCTCAGTTCCGAGTTGCCGTAATAGTTTTTGCCGTCTTTTGCGCCTGTGGCTTTGTATTCCAGGCGGACAGAGCCTGGCAGGCGGACCACGCCGATTTTTGTGGTTTCCGGCTGGGCCGTAGCCGCCGCCGGCGCCTCAGCGGTGCCGGCCGGTGCCGCTTCGGGCGCGCTTGCGGCGGAGGCCTCGGCCCTGGCGGCTGCCTCCGCGAGCAGGTCTGCGGGGGACGGCGCATCGGGCACGTAGTCGGCCGGCCGTGGTTTGCGCGCCGGGACTGCCGCGGCCTCGCTGAGCTCCGGCGTGGGTTTTTTCGGGGCGGGCTTTGGCTCCGGCGCGGGCTCGGGCAATGCAGCCGGCGGCGGCTCGGCCGGCCTGGGTGGAGGGATGCTGCGCGTCACAAAGGCCGCGGTGGCCTCCGAGGACGGCGGGCGCTCGGGGCCGAAGCGCACCGGCATGGAGGTGAGCAGCAGCGCGTGCACGACCAGCACCACCACCGCCAGCAGGGCCAGCGCACGCCGGGATGGGGCGGCGTAGGAAGAAGGGGTGGCCAGGGTGCTCATGCCGCTTCGAATCCCAGGTCGCGGGAAAGTTGCCGTGCGGCCGCCACCAGGGGCAGGGCCACCGCGCCGTCCCAGGCGGCATCGAAGGTGGCCAGCGAGCCCAGCGCTACCATGCCCAGAGCCAGGTGGCCGTCGGCATCGAAGACCGGCGCGCAAAAGCCGGCCACGCCGGGCAGCAGCGTGTTGACCGCGCGCGCCATGCCGCGGCGGCGCACTTCCTCGAGCACATCGGCGACGCCGGCCATGGTCGTGGGCACGTCCTGGCGCGCCAGTTTCTGGTTGCGGGCCAGTTCATCCTTGACCAGCAAGGCGAGCCGGCCCTGCGGCCTGGCGGTGGCAACCAGGCGCGGCGATATAAACGCGGTGAAGCACAGGCCGGTGGCCGACGACAGCAGCGGCATCACGTCACCGAGCCGCAGGTTGACGGTGACGGCCCGCGGCGATTCTTCCCAGTGCACCAGGGTCGGCCCCTGGTTGCCCCAGACGGCCAGGGCCAGGGTCTGGCCGGTCTGCGCCATCAGCGGCTGCAGGCGTTGCCGGGCCAGCTTCACGCTGTCCAGCCTTGAAAGCGAAGCAAGCCCTAACTTGAGCGCCGCCGGGCCGAGGTCGTACAGCGTGGTGGCCGGCTCCTGGACCACCAGGTCCAGCCGCTGGAAGCTCACGAGGTAGCGGTGGGCCTTGGCCGCGCTCATGCCGGCGGCGGCCGCCAGATCGCGCAGCATCAGCGGGCCGGGCGAGGTGGACAGCACCTCCAGCAGCGTGAAGCCGACCTCGACCGACTGGATGCCCGCGCGCTGCGGCGCCGGGCTGCTGCGTCTGGAGGCGGTGGCGCCGGGGCTGGCTTTCATGGGCGTGACTAAAATTTCGGGTTTGCCGTGTGGCTGTGGATGCATGGATCGTAACGCGGGGCCGGGAGCCGCCCCCGGCCACGGCACAATCAGGCCTTCGGCGAAAACCGACAGCCACCCACCAGGATATCGATGAAACTTGCCACTTACAAAGACTCTTCACGCGACGGCCAGCTCGTGGTGGTGTCGCGCGATCTCTCCACGGCCCATTATGCGACCGGCATTGCCGGCAAGCTGCAGCAGGTGCTGGACGACTGGAACTTCATGTCGCCGCAGCTGCAGGACCTCTATGAAACCCTGAACCAGGGCAAGGCACGCCACGCCTTTCCCTTCGAGCCCTCGCGCTGCATGGCGCCCTTGCCGCGCGCCTACCAGTGGGCCGACGGCTCGGCTTTCATCAACCATGTGGAACTGGTGCGCAAGGCCCGCAACGCCGAAGTGCCGGAAAGCTTTTATACCGACCCGCTGATGTACCAGGGCGGCAGCGACGACTTCATAGGCGCCTGCGACGATGTGGTCGTGGCCAGCGAGGACTTCGGCATCGACTTTGAAGCCGAAGTCGCCGTGATCACGGGCGACGTGCGCATGGGCGCCACGCCGGCCCAGGCGCTGGAGGGCGTGCGCCTGCTGATGCTGGCCAACGACGTCTCCCTGCGCAACCTGATTCCCGACGAACTGGCCAAGGGCTTTGGTTTCTTCCAGAGCAAGCCGGCCACGGCCTTCAGCCCGGTGGCGGTGACGCCGGACGAGGTGGGCGAGGCCTGGGACAAGGGCCGCCTGCACATGACGCTGCAAAGCACCTGGAACGGCCGCAAGGTCGGCATGTGCGAGGCCGGCCCCGAGATGACCTTCCATTTCGGCCAGCTGATCGCCCATATCTGCAAGACCCGCAATGTGCGCGCCGGCAGCATCGTGGGTTCGGGCACCGTCAGCAACAAGGACTGGAGCCACGGCTACAGCTGCATCGCCGAAAAACGTGCGATTGAAACCATCGAGGACGGCAAGCCCAAGACGGCGTTCATGAAATTCGGCGACACGATTCGCATCGAAGCCAAGGGTAAAGACGGGCTGTCGGTGTTTGGGGCCATCGACCAGAAGGTCGTCTCCGCCGCCTGAACCGCCCCGCGTGGGTGTTATTTCGCGTAGGCTTTGCGCGACCCGTCTTCGAACACAGCGTCGTCCCGCAGCAGTTTTCCTTCATCGTCCCAGCTTTTCTCGCGCGTGATGCGGCCGCGCTCGTCGTAGCTTGACTCAGCCACCAGCTTGCCGGCCTCGTTGAAGCGCTGGTGCGTGCCCAGCGGCAATTGCCGGTAGCGGTTGGAGGCGCTGAAGCGGCCGGTCGAGGCGGTTTTTCCGCTGTCGAAAAATTCGGTGGTCTGCAGCCAGGCCGTATCGCCTTCGCCGCCGTATTCGGTCTTGCTGCGCGGCTGGCCGTTGAGGTAATAGCTCTGGTCGCTGACGGGTTTGCCGGCAGACCAGCGCCTGTCGCGGGTCAACGCACCGCTGTCGGCAAACTCTTGCTCGCGTTCCCTGAAGGAGTTCTTGCCGTCGAGTTGCCACTGGATTTCGCGCCGCTTGACGCCGGCGTTGTTGTAATGGCGTTCGATGCGTGTGGTGCCCGTGATATCTTCCTGGTAGTCCGGTTTGCCGTCTTCGCCCAGCGTCTCATGGCGTATGCGTTTGCCGGCCTGGTAGCTGCTGCGCCCTTTGAGCACGCCCTTGCCGCTGAACAGCTCAAGCTGCGAGGCGCGGCCCGAAAAACCGCACCAGTAGGCATCGTCGGCCGGCGGTGCCAGCAGGGGCTTGTCGCCGCAGCGCAGGGCCTGGAGCTGGCCGTTTTCGTTGAACTCGGCGTAGGCCTGCTCGATGCTGCCGCCCTCACGCGGCCCGTAAAACACGATGCGCTGCAGTTGCCCGTTGGCGTGAAAGCTGCGCGCAAGGCCCATCTGGCTGCCATTGTCGTAGGTGCTGTCGCGCAGCACCTGTCCGCCGGGCGCGAAGTCCCGCGAGCGGCCGTGCTGGTTGCCGCGCTCGTTCACGCTGTACTCGCGCTGCAGCTTGCCATCTTTGTAATAGCGCACCAGGCCCATGAACTTGCCGCCTTGCAGCTCCTGCTCGCGGGCCAGCTGTCCGGAGTCGCGCTCCTTGCAGCGCATGATGCCGGTCTTGCCGGCGGTGGTGCCGCCGTGGTTGGGGTTGACGCTTTCGCCGTTGACTTCGCAGTCCTGCACCGCATACGCCCAGGCCGGGGCCAGCAGGCAGGCGCACAACAGGGCCAGGCGAGGCACGGCCTTCACGCGGCGGCCCCGGTCTGGGTGATGAAGAGCCGTATGCCGCGCAGGAACATCTCGACCGAAATCGCCACGAGGATCAGGCCCATGAGCCGTTCAAACGCCATCATGACGCGGTCGCCGGCCACGCGCTGGATGCGCTCGGACAGCACCAGCACCACGGCGCACACGGCCATGGTGACGCACAGCGCGGCAATCCATTCGAGCCGGCGCGCCGGCGCCTGCGACACCAGCAGCATCACGGTGGCGAGCGCCGAGGGGCCGGCCAGCGCGGGAATGGCCAGGGGCACGATCAGCGGCTCGCCCTGCAGGGGCGCGGCCTCGGGCTGGTCGGACGGGAAGATCATGCGCAGCGCGATCAGGAACATGACGACGGCGCCGGCGATCTGCAGCGACAGGTCGCTGAGGTTCATCAGGCGCAGAAAGCCGTCGCCGACGAACATGAAGGCCAGCAGCAGCAAAAAGGCGATCAGCACCTCGCGCAGGATGACATACATGCGCCGCTCGGGCGCCACGCCTTTGAGGGCGTTGACAAAAATCGGGATGTTTCCGAAAGGGTCGGTGATCAGCAGCAGCAGCACCGTGGCGGAGGCAAAGGTATAGGCCATGCCCCAAGCTTATCAGGCCGTTTGCAGCGGCACGGGCCTTCGCCGCGTGGCGTAGCCGTACGCCGGAAACAAAAAGCGGTTGACGTCCCGGCCCAGCGTTGCACAATGAAGATACGAGCCGGGCCGCCCCGCCGCGCGCCCTTAGCCGCAATCATGCACAACATGCCAGGAGACATTCATGAGTGACGCAGACAATCCTTCTTTCCCCGGTTTCGGCAAGCTGGTGCCCGGCTTTGATTTCCTGCAGAACCTGGCCAAGCAGGCGGCCGGCAGCGCCACGCAGAACATCCCGCAACTGCCCAACCTCGGCAACTGGGTGGCACCCACGCTCAACGTCGAGGAACTCGATAAACGCATCGAGGAACTCAAGGCCGTGCAGTTCTGGCTGGACCAGAACGCCACGGCGCTCAAGGCCACCATCCAGGCGCTTGAAGTGCAGAAGATGACGCTGGCCACCCTCAAGGGCATGAACTTCAACATGGGCGACGTGGCCAATGCCTTCAAGCTCAAGGTCGCCGACAGCGTGGCCGGCGGTGTGCAGCGTGTGGCCGACAAGGCCAGGACGTTTTCGGGGCTGGAAGTGCCGCCCACGAGTTTTGGGACGGGCAAGCCCGCCGCCAAGTCCACCGCTACCAAGGCCAAAGCACCCGCCGCCGCGCCGGCCGGCGTGGTCGACCCCATGCAGTGGTGGGGCGCGCTGACCCAGCAGTTCCAGGCAATCGCCACCGATGCGATGAAGGATGCGGCCAAAAAGACCGCGATGGACACGACCAAGAGCCTGGCCACGGGCCTGGCCAAGGACGCGATGAAAACCGCTACCGGCATGGCGACGGGCATGGCCCGCAACATGGCCGAAACGGCGGGCAAGACCGTGGCGGGCGGCGCGCGCGCGGCCATGAACACGGCGCTGCGCAGCAGCCAGGGCTGGCCCACGCCGGCCGCCGGCAAAACCGTCGCCAAGCCCGCCGCCAAAACGAAGCCCAAAGCCCCGGCGCGCAAGGCCGCGCGCAAGACCTCACGCTGACGTTTCCTGGTCTTTCGTCAAGCTCCCATCGACTTTTTTACCGGCACCCCATGAAGCTTTTCCCCTACGGCCACGCCACCCATCCGCAATGGCAGATGGCGGCCGGCCTGGTGCTCGCGCAGCTGCGTGCCTACCTGGCGCTGCCCGGCTATGCGAAGTCGCCCACGCTGGCGCTGCTTTACATCACCGACCACTACGCGCCCCATGCGCAGGACATCCTCGACCACTTGAGCGCCGAGCTGCCCGACGTCACCGACTGGAGCGGCACCGTGGGTGTGGGCATCGCCTCCAACAATGTCGAATACTTCGATGAGCCGGCCCTCACGGTGATGCTCTGCGAATTGCCGCACGACCAGTACCGGGTGTTTTCCGGCGTTTCGCCGCTGCCGCCGGCCAGCAGCGGGCGCTTCAAGGCGCATACCGCGCTGGTCCATGCCGACGCCGGCACGCCTGACGTGGCCGAGCTGATCGCCGAGATGGCCGAGCGCACCGACAGTGGTTATGTGTTCGGCGGCCTGGCCTCCAGCCGCTCCGGCACGCTGCAGTTCGCGCTCAGTGGGCATGGCAACGTCAAGGGCCAGGGAGCGGCAGGCGGGGTGTTCAGCGGCGGCCTGAGCGGCGTGGCTTTCGGCCGGGGCGCGACGCTGATGTCGCGCATCACCCAGGGTTGCCGGCCGGTGTCGGCGGACCATGAAATCACCGCCTGTGAATCCAATGTGGTGACGGAACTGGACGGCAAGCCGGCCCTGGACGTCATGCTGGCGGACCTGGATGTGTCGCTGGACCAGCCGCGCGAGGCACTGGCCAAGGTGCGCACCACACTGGTCGGCCTGAGCCGACCGGCCGACATTCCCAACGACGGCGCGGCCCATACCGCCGGCCGGCGCGCGGGCCAGTTCGGCGCCGAGGTGCGGGTGCGCCACCTGATAGGGCTGGACCCGGCGCGCCGCGGCATCGCGATCGCCGAGGTGCCGGCCGTGGGGATGAAGCTGGCTTTCTGTGAGCGCAATATGGAAGCCGCGCGCGCCGACCTGGTCCGCGTCTGCGCTGAAATCCGCGAAGAGCTGGAGCCCGAGGAAGTCACGCTGGAAGTTGCCAACGCCTTGAGCGCATCGGAGGCCGAATCGGCGCCGCATGCGGCGCGGCGCATCGCCGGCGCGGTGTACGTGAGTTGCTCAGGCCGCGGCGGCCCGCATTTCGGCGCGCCCAGCGCCGAGATGCAGATCGTGCGGCGCGCGCTGGGTGATGTGCCGCTGGTCGGATTTTTTGCCGGCGGCGAAATCGCGCGGCATCACCTATACGGCTATACCGGTGTACTCACGGTATTCACAGCAAAGTAGGCTTACCCCTATCGGACGCTCACTGCGTGTAGCGCCTTTTCCCCTTCCAGGGGACGGCGCCTGCAGCCCGGCAAAGCCGGTTCCGCGGCCCCGCTTGAAGTAGCCGTGCAGCGCTATAAAACCTGGGCTTCCAGTAATTCGACAGGATCGCCATAGCGCGCCGCCAGCGCCACCACAGCCGGGTCGCGCAGCGCGCACAAAAAACCGTCCTTGATCAGTGTCTGCCCGCCGGCGGTGACCGTACCGTCCAGCGTGATCAGGTCCATGTGCACCGGCGGCTCTTCCCAGTCGGGCATCACGCGGCGTATGTAGTCGCTGGGCTGGGCCAGGTCTATGCCGAAGTGCAGCGCGCCGGGCGCGTTCGAGCCGGCCGGGTAGACCGTGTGGCGCGGCGCCTTGGGGTTGAAGCCGCAGCCGCCGCCTTCGATCATGCGGCCGCCCACCAGCATCTCGCGCAGGATCACCGCTTCTTCCGAGATGCCCTCGACCGAGGAAATCGTGTCGCCCTCAAAACGCACGGCGATTTTTTCCTCGAAGGGCTTGGCAAAACCGACCGCCCACTGCGGGTACAGCACGCCGGCCATGGGCACCTCGGCCTTGAAATCGTTCTTGACCGAGTTGTGGTCCCAGAGGTTGGGGCCGTGCGTCGGCAGGTAGTGCACATAACAGCCGTCTTCCTCGGCCGTCATCTGGCCGCGCCAGCGATTCGTGGCCAGCTGGTTGGCGCGCATTTCCTGCGTGAAGCTGATGCGGAAGTCGCTGCCGCGCGGGTCGGTGAAGCGCAGGTCGAAGTCGCCTTCCGTCGGGTAGCGGGCTGCCGTGCCGCGGATGATCTCGCCGATGACGTCGACGGGGAAACGCGCCTGCGGGGTATGCAGCAAATCAAGGTTGCGGAAGTAGGTGATCTTGACCCAGCGCTGGCCGCCGCGGCGCAGGTTGATGCACAGCGGATCCAGGATGGAGCAGAACCAGGTCGACACCACGAAGGTGGCCTTCTTGAGCATGGCATGCACTTCTTCCGGCACCGCCGTCACCTGCGTGCTCGGCTCCATATAGATACGCACTTCGGCGCCGCGCGATTTGGCGATGCCGATCACCGCATCGATCACGCGCGGGTCCAGCAAGGGGTCCGCCAGCATCAACACCCTGTCCCCCGGGCGTATCGCCATCACGCGCGAGAAGTTGTCCAGCGCCTGGAAAAAGTACTTGGTGTCGGTCAGGTTGGCGGCCACGGGGATGGGCAAGCCGACGTAGGTGGAGGTGGGGTTCATCGCGGTCCGGGGGTAATTGCATGCACAAAGGCCTTGTCTCGGCCCAATACCGCTGAATATTAGCAGTAAACGCGATATTTGCTTAGTTGGCTAATGTAATTGCATGCAATTTGCCGCGCATGGACATGCAAGTGGGGGCCGCGGGACTGGCTTTGCCAGACCACAGGCGCCGCCCCCTTGAGGGGGGAACAGGCTACACGCAGTGAGCCTGGACGGGGGTGCTATCGACGGAGCACGGCAAAAGCCTCAAATTCCCAGCTGCGCATCGCCAGCAACAGGGTGAAGCCCTCCCGGTCCTTGTCGCCCAGCTTCTGGTCGGTCTGGTGCTGCTGGGCAAAATCCTGGGCCACACGCTGCATGCGTTCCAGGAAAGAGGGCGCCAGGCCGCGGCTGATGGAGCCGTGCACCAGCAGCAGGCCTTCGCCGTTGCCGTCGAAGCCGCCTGAAAAATAGTCGAGCAGGGCGTTGTCGCGAAAGTAATCCATCACCGGGCCGTGCGGGCGCCAGCGAAAGGTTTTGGCSAGCTTSAGCCGGTAGCGGTTCAGGGGCTTGAGYTCGATGATGCCRATGCGGTCCAGCTGCGCGAGGTATTTGATGCATTCGGCTTCCGAGAGGCGGTAGCTGCTGGTGATCTGCTCCAGCGTCCATTGCGACAGCACGCAGATGGCGGTCAGCAGCAGCTTCTTGTCGGCCACCACGGCTTTTTCCTGCGCCTCGGCCAGTTCGGCCAGCAAGGGCTGCGTGTCGGCGATGTGCCTGGCGAGGTCGGCAAAGTCGAGCTTGAGCGCGCGGCAGATCGCGTCTATGCGCGACAGCGGCATGTCCCCCTTGGCGAGCATGCGCTTGACGCTGGACTCGGCCATGCCCAGCTTGGCGGCCAGGTCGGCATAGGTCATGCGCGCGGCCTTGAGTTCTTTTTTGAGGACGGTGACGAGATCGGCGGTGGTGCTCATGGTATCGATTATCGGTACTTTTAGTTCGAATTGGCTCCACCGCACTGAATTTTGATGCCGTAGTCAGGCCCACCCCGCACAGTGCGGCTCACCCATCCATAGACAAGGAGCTTCAGCATGCAGACCACCCCTTCCATTCTTCATCGCCGGGTTGAGCCGCTCCCGTGGCACGCGCGGCCGGCTGCCCTCGTCTGGCGCCGCGAATGCGCGCTCGCCGGTGTCTTCATTCTGCTGCTGGCGGCCGCGTTGCTGGGGCCTTCGGTGGCGCAGTCCGCGCATTACCACGCCTTTGCCGACCAGCGCAGCTGGGGCGGGCTGCCGCATGCGATGGACGTCATCAGCAACCTGCCCTTCGCCTTGTGGGGCATGGTGGGTATCTGGGCGCTGCTGCGGGCTGTGCGTGAGCGGGCCGTCAGCGCCGCGGCGGCGGCCATGGCAGGGCTTTTCTTCGGCGGCCTGTGGGTGACGGCGGCGGTCTCCGCGGCCTACCACCTGCAGCCCGGCGATGCCGGCCTGGCCTGGGACCGCGGCGGCATGGTGCTGGCGTTCGCCGGTTTGCTGGGCCTGGCGGCGATGCGGGCGGTCAGCACGCGCGCCGGGATGGCGCTGGCCACGGCCGTGCTGGTGCTTGGGCCGTTGTCGGTGCATGCCTGGGCGCTCACCGGCAATATGCTGCCCTGGGCCGTGCTGCAGGGAGGCGGCATGGTGCTGATCCTGGGCTTTGCCTGCCTGCGGCCCGCACAGGCACGGGAACTGCCGGTCCGCTGGACGCTGCTGATCGCAATCTATGCGCTGGCCAAGCTGCTGGAGCTGGGCGACCACGCGGTCTATGAATGGACGGGCGAGCTGGTGTCGGGCCACAGCCTCAAACATGTGGTGGCCGCCTTCGCCGCCTGGCCCGTGGTCTCGGCCCTGCTGGCCGCGCGCGAAAGCAAGGCAGAATCCGGTGCAGTAGCCAGAAAAAGAGCGGGCCCGTCGCCTCGGCGCGCAGCCCGCCGCACAACAACCTAAACGAGGAGTCAAGCATGAGTGTTGATAGCGCCGCACCGGTGTCGCCACCGCCTGTCCAGGGGCACCCGAACCAGTTCGCGCTGCTTAAGCAGCGCCGCTTCGCGCCCTTTTTCTGGACGCAGTTCTCCGGTGCGGCCAATGACAACCTCTTCAAGTTCGCTTTCACCGTGATGGTGACCTACCAGCTCAGCGTGAGCTGGCTGCAGCCCGCGATGGCCGGGTTGGTGATCGGTGCGCTGTTCATCCTGCCGTTTTTGCTGTTCTCGGCCACCAGCGGGCAACTGACCGACAAGTTCGAAAAAACGCGCGTCATCCGTTTCGTCAAAAACCTCGAAGTGGTGATCATGCTGATCGCGGCCTTCGGCTTCATGAGCAGTAACGCCAATGTCCAGGTGCCGGTGCTGCTGGGCTGCACCTTCCTGATGGGGCTGCATTCCACCATCTTCGGCCCGGTCAAGTTCGCCTACCTGCCGCAGGCGCTTAATGAGCGCGAGTTGACGGGCGGCAATGGCATGGTCGAGATGGGCACTTTTGTGGCCATCCTGCTGGGCCAGGTCGTGGGCGGGCTGATGGTATCCGTGCCCCAGGTCGGGCCTGACTACGTGGCGATGGCCTGCGTGGGCCTGGCCCTGGTGGGCCGGCTGGTCTCGCAGTTCATTCCGCTCACGCCGGCGACCGACCCGGAACTCAAGATCAACTGGAACCCGGTCACGGAAACCTGGCGCAACCTCAAGCTCGCCAGTACTAATCTGGTGGTGTTCCGCTCCATGCTGGGCATCAGCTGGATGTGGTTTTTCGGCGCGGTGTTCTTGAGCCAGTTCCCGAGCTTTGCCAAGGAAGTGCTGCACGGCAACGAACAGGTGGCGTCCCTGCTGCTGGTGGTGTTCTCCATCGGTATCGCCACCGGCTCACTGCTCTGCGAGGTGCTCAGCAAGCGCCACGTTGAAATCGGCCTGGTGCCGGTGGGCGCCATCGGCATGAGCGTGTTCGCGGTGGACCTGTATTTCGCCTCGCGCGGCCTGCCCGCCGTGGCCATCATGAGTGTGGGCGAATTCATGTCGCAGCATGCACACTGGCGCGTGATGATCGACCTCGCGCTGCTGAGCCTGTTCGCGGGCCTGTACAGCGTGCCCATGTATGCSYTGATCCAGMTGCGCAGCCAGCCCACGCACCGSGCCCGCATCATTGCGGCCAACAAYATYCTCAAYGCRCTGTTCATGATCGTCAGCGCCATCCTGGCCGGCGGCTTGCTCAAGGCCGGCTTCAGCATTCCGCAAATTTTCCTGTTCGTGGGCCTGGCCAACGCCGTGGTGGCCTTTTACATCTTCATGCTGGTGCCCGAGTACCTGCTGCGCTTCATCGCGCTCATCGCCTCGCGCCTGGTTTACCGTTTCAAGATCACCGGCGACGACAACATCCCCGCGCAGGGCGCGGCCGTGCTGACCTGCAACCACGTGAGTTTTGTCGACCCGGTGCTGCTGATGGCCGCCAGCCCGCGCCCCATCTACTTCGTGATGGACCACCGCATCTTCAAAATGCCGGTGCTCGGCTGGCTGTTCCGCCTGGCCAAGGCCATCCCCATCGCGCCGCGCACCGAAGACCCGGCGCTGTACGAAGCGGCCTTCGAGGCGGCCGCCAAAGTTCTGCGCGACGGCGACCTGCTGGCCATCTTCCCGGAAGGCGGCATCACCAAAAACGGCGAACTCCAGGCCTTCAAGGGCGGCATCATGAAGATCCTGGAAAACGCCGAGCGCGACGGGCTGCAGGTGCCCGTCGTGCCCATGGCGCTGACCAATCTCTGGGGATCGTTTTTCAGCCGCGTTGAAAGCGGGACCGCGATGGCCAAGCCTTTTCGCCGCGGACTGTTCAACCGGGTGGGGCTTAACGTCGGCGCCCCTGTGGCTGCTGGAAAAGTGACGCCCGAGGACCTGCAGGCTCAGGTGGCACAACTTCTGCATCAGGGAAATACATGAAATCACTGCAATTCTTCAAGGCAGGGGGGCGTTTGTCCCGCGGGGGCTTCTGGCTTCACGGCCTCATCGCCTGGGGCGTGTTCTACCTGGTGTGGAGTGCGCTCGGCAATTCCTCGGGGAGTGTCCTGACCTGGGTCATCAACCTGCCGGTGCTGGCGGCACTGGTGCTCATTTGCATCCGGCGGCTGCATGACCGCAATTACGCCGGCTGGTGGCTGTTGCTGGTTGCCGTTCCCGTGCTGGGGGCGCTTTGGCTGGTCTGGCAGCTGGCGCTCAGGCGCGGTGTTCCCGATGACAACCGCTGGGGACCGGACCCACTGCAGGCACGCGGCGACTACCTGGTGGTGCGCTAGGGTTCAAGAAAAAAGGGAGCGGGGGATGCAGCAAAACACATTGATCGTCAACGACGTCACCGGCTTGAACCCGGTGGCGGTGTGGGCCATCAGCAAGCCAAAAACCGTGGCCGATGTGGCCGACGCCATCCGCCGTACAGACGGGCCGCTTTCCGTGGGCGGCGGGCATTTCAGCATGGGCGGCCAGACCGCCAGCCCGGGTAGCCTGCACCTCGACATGCGGGACATGAACCAGGTGATCGCCTTCTTTCCGCAGGACAAGGTCATTCGCGTGCAGGCCGGCATTCGCTGGTGCGACATCCAGCGCTTCGTCGATCCGCACGACCTGGCCGTGAAGATCATGCAGACCTATGCCAACTTTACGGTCGGCGGCGCGCTTAGCGTGAACTGCCATGGCCGCTATATGGGCCTGGGCGCGGTGGTGATGTCGGTGCGGGAGATTCGGGTGGTGCTGGCCGACGGCAGCGTGCAGGATGCCTCGCCTTCCGTCAACCCCGAACTCTTTTATGCCGTGATCGGCGGCYACGGCGGTGTGGCCGTGATCGTCGAGGCCGAGCTGGACCTCGCGGACAACACCAAGGTCAAGCGCCTGGCCCGCAAGATGAGCGCGGCCGAATACATCAGCCATTTCAAGGCCAAGGTCAGGTATTTCCAGGACGCGGTTTTTCACAATGCCGACCTCTACCCTCCCCACTACCGCAAGGTGCGTTCGGTCACTTGGGCGCGTACCGACGAAGCCGCCACCGAGCCCAGGCGTTTGCAGCAAGGCGGCGAAACCTATCCCGTGAACCGCTATTTCGTGTGGGCCGTGACCGAAACCCCCCTGGGTAAATGGCGCCGCGAATACCTGGTCGATCCCCTCCTTTACCTTTTCCGCAAGGTGCACTGGCGCAATTTCGAGGCGGGCTACGACGTGGCGGAGCTTGAACCGGCTTCGCGCAAGCACACCACCTATGTGCTGCAGGAGTACTTCATCCCGGTGGAACGTTTTGACGACTTCGTGCCGATGATGGCGGAAATCCTGCAGCGCTATCGTGTCAACGCGCTCAACGTGTCGGTACGGCATGCGCGGCCCGATCCTGGGACCTTGCTGGCGTGGGCCAGGGGCGAGACCTTTGCCTTTGTTCTTTATTACAAGCAGCGCACCCGGGACAGCGCGATCAACCGCGTCTCGGTCTGGACACGCGAGCTGATTGATGCGGCCATCGGCGTCGGCGGCAGTTACTACCTGCCCTACCAGCCGCATGCAACGGCTGAGCAGTTCCATGCCGCCTATCCGCGGGCAAAGGAGCTGTTCGCGCTGAAACGCAAGCTCGATCCGCAGTTCCGCCTGCGCAATGTGCTCTGGGACAAATACTACGCGCCCACCTTGAACCCCACATTGAACGACTCCAACACCTGAACGACGGGACCGCCATGATCACCACACCACCCGCCTCGGAATTCCGCGCCGTTTTCAGCGCCACTCGCTGGCACGACGGTTTTTACAAGTTCCTGCAGAACATCTACCGCCTTTATCCCGAGGACCGGTTTCACACGCTGATCAAGAACACCTCGGCCGAACTCGACAACGATGAGGCCATTTACCGCAGGCTCCAGCGCGAGTTGCCGAAGATCAAGCCCTTCATGGCGGACCTGACCCTGGCGCTGCCCGCGCTCTTCAAGCAGAAGAAGGAAATGGCCGACCAGACCCAGCGGCTGCTGGGCGAGAAAAAGCAGATTGACGGTTATGTGGAGATCGGCTCCACCGGCCGCTATATCAGTGAACTGAAAAAGCGGATCAAGGTGAGCGGCCCCATTACCCTGGTCAATGACGAGGCGCCCACCAACTCGCCGGTTGACATCGCCGAGCGCGGGGGGCTGTTCAAGATCGGTGGTTTCGTGCCGATGAACGACTATGACCCGCTGCCGGCGAGCCTTCCCGATGCCAGCGTGGACCTGGTGACCTGCTACATCGGCCTGCACCACTGCCCGCTGGACAAGCTCGATGCATTTGTCGGCTCCATCGTGCGTGTGCTTAAACCCGGCGGCATGTTCATCCTGCGCGACCATGACGTGACGACACCCGAAATGTTTACCTTTGTSTCGCTGGTGCACACCGTCTTCAATGCCGGTTTGAACGGCGCATGGGAGGCCAACCAGCGTGAATTGCGCTACTTCCGGCCGGTCGCCGAGTGGGTGGCTTACCTCGGCGAACGCGGCTTGCGGGACAGCGGCAAGCGCGAGCTGCAGGCCCATGATCCTTCCGACAACGTGCTGCTGGCGTTCACCAAAACCGGCGGGGCCGGCGCATGAGGCGCTGGCTGCGCAATCTCGCGCTAGCGGGAGCCTTCGCGCTGGCCGGTGTGGCGCCGGCCGCCGGCCCGGCGCCGGTAGCGGGGGCCGAGCACGTGCGCGGCGTCGAGCAGACGCTGCTCACTTACCCCGAGTGGTTTCTGGTCTTCAGCCCTTACGAATACGGCGAGTTCATAGGCGCCGGCGCACCCAGCCGCTTTCCTTTTTACGGCCATATCGGCCAGTTCTGGGAAAGCTACAAGGCCGTCTTTGACGAGACGCGCCGCCGGAGGCTTGAGCTCAACGCCGGCTACCACCTGATGATCATGGTGATAGGCACCAGCACGACGGTGGAGTATGCGATCAAGTCGGCATATGAAACGCTTATCGGGCGGCTCGCCGAATCGCTGGCCGGCCGGTCCACGCCCGAGGACAGGCATGCGGCCGGCGTTGCGCAGGATTATGTAAGGTTCATCCGTGTGGATCCCTGGTACCTGTATGACTTCGACAAGGCGCTGGCGGTTCTCTGGCGCGATGTGCCGCTCACGGGGCCGGACATGGTCCGCAAGTGGGAGCGCCGCTTCGCGCTCACGACCGAATACGCTGTCAAGGCGGCTTATGCCCGGCTGATCAAGCTGGGCACGCAGACGATTTACGACGCGCCCTTGCCGGTCACGGCCGTGGTGGCAAAACCCGTGCCGCAGGCCGACGCCGCGCTGCCGGAGCTCAAGGTGCTGTCGCCGAAACCCGACGGCTCAGCTTTACTGACCGTCCCCCGCTATGAGGCTTTCATGGGCTATGCGCAGGCGATGGCGGCGCAAGGTGTCAATTTCAGCGAGATCGCGGGCAATGATTCATTTATCCTGGTCAGCCTGCTGGCGCCCGGCGACTGGGAACCCGCCAGCCCGGCCGTGCCGCTGCTGAGGCAACCCATCCTCACGCGGCCCGGCATCCAGCGGGTGGTGTTAACGGTGCCCGTGGCGCAGCTGGCCGAGTCGCTGCGCCGGTGGCAAGCCGGCAAACTGCAGGTGGAGCACATTTTTGACTACTAGGCGGCGCGAGCCGAAGCCGGCGCGCCGCTGGTTTTTTTACCCCTGGCGCGCTTTTGTTGTGCTGCTGGCCTGCCTGTTGCTGGTCGTGGCTTTTTCCTGGGCGCGCATGTTGTGGGTCGAGGAGCGCAGCCCGCGCCAGGCCGCACCCGCGCAAGGGCGCTGGCTGCATGCCCATGATGTCGAGCTTTACGTGCAGGAGTTCGGCGACCCGGCCGCGCCGCCGCTGGTCCTGACCCATGGCACCGGCGCCTGGAGCGGCACCTGGGACCAGAACGTGCAGGCCATGGCCGCCGCCGGCTACCGCGTCATTGCGGTGGACCTGCCGCCGTTCGGGTTCAGCACGCGGCCTGCCGCGCGCGATTACAGCCGCGGSGCGCAGGCGCGCCGGATCATCGGCCTGATCGACGCGTTGAAGCTCGGCCCGGTGACGCTGCTGGGCCACTCCTATGGCGGCGGGCCCGCGGCTGAAGCCGCCATGCTGCAGCCCGACCGCGTGCGCCATCTCATCCTTGTCGATGCGGCGATCGGCCTGGTGGAGCATCCCGCGCCGGCGAAAAGCGGCGGCGCGGCGGCGAGCCTTTTCGGCATCCGCCCGCTGCGCACGGCGCTCATTGCCACGGTGGGAACCCAACCGCTGTTCAGCGAGTTCTGGCTGCGCAAGTTCGTGGCGCGCAAGGAAGTCGTCACGCCCTCGCGCACGGCGATTTATCGCCGGCCTTTTGTCCTGGACGGCTTCAGCGCCAGCCTGGGCGACTGGGCCGAGCAGTTCGGCGGTGAAAGCGGAAAGTCCATGAGCGAGAGGCCCGAAGGCTTTCGCAAATTGTCTGTGCCGCTGACACTGGTCTGGGGGCAGGAGGACACGATTACGCCGCTTTCCCAGGCGCTAGCCCTGCAGCAACTGGTCTCCGGCTCAAGGCTGCTGGTCCTTCCCGGTGTCGGGCATATTCCGCAAATCGAGGATCCGGCCCTGTTCAATCTGCGCATGGCCGAGGTACTGAAGCGGCCCCAGGGCGGCAAATAAGTATCGAAATCCAATACCCTTCGGGCTAATTTTTGAGGACTGTATTGTTGCTTGCATGATTTCCGGGGTGCGGGCCGCACAGTGGCGACACCTCAACAACCGCAAGGTTTTTATGCAGACGCTGATACACCGTGACTCCAAGCCCTGGCAATTGCAGGTCTGGGCCTCTTTCCTGATCGCCGTTTTCCTCTGTGCCGTGGGCCTGTCGTGGCTGCCCGGCAAGGACCTGGACCGCGCCTTCATGGTCATGGGTTATTTCTTCTGCCTGTCGGCCGCCTTTGTGCTGGCCAAGTATGTGCGTGACCAGGAGCAAAGCAGGGCCGAAGGCAAGCTGGCTGATACGCCCATGTTCAAGCTGGTGGTGTGGGGCGGCTTTTTCCTCGCCATGTCGCTGACCGGCTGGGGCCTGTGGCGCATGGAGATCAATGAAACCTACAAGGCCTTTCTGGGCGTGAGCTGGCTTTACCTGATCACCTGCAGCTTCACGCTGGCCAAGACCCTGCGCGACCGCCATGAGGCCGATCTCAGCGAGGCTCGCCTGGGCCGTGCCGCCCGCAGCCACGCGGCCAATGAATAAATCCAGCACACGGAACAAGGAATCATCATGAAAAACCGACTTGCCGCTTACTTGATTGCTGCATTTTCCCTGGCGGGAACCGCAGCCTCATTCAATGTACAGGCTCAATCCGAGGCCTCGGCCCTGAGCGCCGTGTCGGCCTTGCCGGTGGCCTCTGTCGTGGTCGGCGCCAGCGCCACCGCGGGCGCCGTGGTGGCCATCCCGGTCGTGTTGTCCACGGCGGGCACGGTGCTGGTGGTCAAGGCCGTGGAAAGCACGGCCCGCGGAACCCTGTACGTGCTGGAGCGCGCTTCCGACGGTGCGCGTGCCAGCATCGAGGTGGTGGGCAGGGGTGTGGCGGGCGTGTCCATGGTGGCCGGGACGGTGGTGGTGGTCAGTGTGGTGGGTGCGGGTGTGGTGCTGTCGGCAGCGGGGGAGGCGATCGCCTTTATCCCCAATTCTCTTGGCCGTGCTTTGTTGCACAACGAACGCCTGACGCAGTAAACGGCGCCACACCATGAAAATCTTCAAATCCCTTTTGCCGTTATTGCTCGCGGCTGCTGTCTTCGGCGCGGCGCCTGCCGCCCATGCCGGGCGTTCCTGCGAAGCCCGCAAGACCACGCCCCAGACCGTGGAGCGCGCCATGGTGCTGGCCGAAAAAACCCTGGCCTCGCTCAACGCCAGCGGCGAGAAAGTCGTGCTGCTGGCACGCGCCGGGCAAGACCTCGGCAAATACGGCGTGCGCTATTCGCACCTGGGATTGGCCTACCAGCTGCCCGACGGGCAGGGCGGCATGACCTGGCGCGTGGTGCACAAGCTCAACAGCTGCGGCACCAGCGACTCGGCGATCTACCGCCAGGGGCTGGGTGAGTTTTTCCTCGACGACCTGTGGCGCTTTGAGGCCGCCTGGGTCGCGCCTTCCCCGCAAGCGCAGGCCCAGCTGCTGGCGCTGCTGCAGGACCCGGCCCGGCTCACGGCCATGCACCACAAACCCTACAGCATCGTGAGTTATGCCTGGGGCCGCAAATACCAGCAGTCCAACCAGTGGGCCATTGAAACCATGGCCGCCGCCGCTGAGCCTGGCGTGACGACGCGCGAGAAAGCGCAAGCCTGGCTGCAGTTCAAGGGCTACGAGCCCACGACGCTCAAGCTCGGTCCCTTGACCCGGCTGGGTGGCCGCATCACCGCCGCCAATGTCGCCTTTGACGACCACCCCGACAGCAAGCGCTTTTCCGACCGCATTGAAACCGTCACGGTGGACTCGGTCTTCGACTGGCTGCAACGGGCCCGCATGACGGACGGCAAGCCCGTGACGGTGGTCAGGCTCTAGGCGTTCAGGGCTGGCCCGGCGCTGTGTCTGGCGCGTCGGGCTGCGCGGCGTCAAACAGGGCGACGTCGCGCACGTTCTTTTGCACCGTCACGGCGGCGAACAGGCTCAGCAGGAAGGACATGGCGAAGAAGCCCTGCTCGCTGGAAGAGAGCGACGAGTTCCACAAGCCGATGGACAGCAGCAGCACGGCCAGGGAAAGCGAAACCCAGCACAGGCCGAAATAGATGCCGGTGACCGGGATGTTCTCCAGCCGGTCGCGCACCGACTTCTGCAGCGAGACGGCCGAAAAAAGGCCGTACATGAGCAAGGTGAAGTAGTAGCCCTTTTCGTTGAGCTGCATTCCCGAATTCCACAGGCCGCTCAGGTAAGTGAGGGAGCCGATGAACAAGGCCAGCCAGGACGCCCCGATGAAGGCTCCGGTGGGGCGTTGCAGCGCGCGCATGATGGGTTCTCTGTTCATGTCCCTCTCCTCTTTTTGAATTGATCAGTTTGTAGTATCGCTGAGCTGCAGGTATCGGGAAATAGTACCGGCCAGCCGCATTGCGCGCCACTGCGCAGAAAGCCGGTGCTTGCTGCGCGCGCCGATCGCAGACTTGCGCTGTGTTCAAGCGCTTGAAGAGGTCCCTGTGAAGAAGTTATTTGCCTGCCTTGAGGAGAAATACCATGAGTAAATCCTTGCGACTGTCCGAGAAGTGGTTCCGCCGAGGCCTCTGGCTGGTGGCCTTTGTGTTCGCCGGCTTCCTGACAGGGCTGGGCGGCACGGTGGTCGGCGACCTGCCCAAGGTCGAGAGGCAACTCTCGCTCGACGACTACATGGATGCGAACGCCAGCACCGCGCTGCGCAACGCCATCAAGGCTGCTGATCGCGCCGGGCAGGATGCCCAGACGGCGCTGGAACAGGCCCAGCTCAAGCGCCGGGTGGCGCAGGCCGATTCGGGCGCGGCGCGTGAGACCTTTAACAACTGGCTGTCCACACGGCACGCCACGCAACTGGCCGACCAGGACCCGGAACTGCTGTCGCGCACCCGGGCGCTGGATACGCTGAAGGACCGTGAGCGCGCGGCCGGCGCCGCCGTCGAGGCCCAGCAGCAGGCCGCGCTCGATGCGCGCCAGGGCGCGGCGCGCGAGCGCCGCAAGCTCAGGGAGATGGAAGAGGCCGCGCAAGTGCTGCTCAACGCGGAATACCGGCGCGTGGAACTGCGCGTCTTTCTGTATCGCCTGGCGCTGACGCTTCCGTTGCTGGTGGCGGCCGGCTGGCTGTTCGCGAAAAAGCGAAAAAGCGCCTATTGGCCTTTCGTCTGGGGCTTTATCTTCTTCGCGCTGTTCGCTTTTTTTGTGGAACTGGTGCCTTACCTGCCCAGCTACGGCGGTTATGTGCGTTACATCGTGGGCATTACCGTCACGGCGCTGGTGGGCCGGCAGGYCATCATCGCGCTGAACCGCTACCTCGAAAAGCAAAAACTCGCCGAACAGCTGCCCGATGCGCAGCGCCGCGAGGAACTGAGCTACGACACGGCGCTCACGCGGCTGTCAAAAAGCGTGTGCCCGGGCTGCGAGCGGGTTGTGGACCTGAAAAATCCGGAGATCGATTTTTGTCCGCACTGCGGCATCGGCCTGTTTGACCATTGTGCGAAGTGCTCGACGCGCAAGAGCGCCTTCGCCAGGTTCTGCCACGCTTGCGGTGCCGGCTAGATGCGCTTCGATCCATCGCGCAGGAGGGCGTTGTCGGCTATTGCCGGCGGCGCGGCGCTGGCACAACTGAGCGCCGAGGCAAAGTGTCCGGCCGATCCGCTGAGTGTGTGCAATGTCACCCACCTCAGCTCGGTGAAGACGGCTGAAATCGCGGAAATCCAGGGAACCGATGACGTCCGGCAGGCCTTGAAAAAATGGCAAGGCCAGGTGAGCGTTGGCGGCGGCAGGTTCAGCATGGGAGGGCAGACCGCCATTCAAGGCGGTTTGCAGCTGGATATGCGCGCGATGAACGGCGTGGTGAAAGTCGACTCCGCCAAACGGATCGCCAGGGTCCAGGCGGGAATGCGATGGCGCGACCTGCAGGCGATCATCGACCCGCAGGGGCTGTCGATCCAGACCATGCAGAGCTACGCCAGTTTCACGGTGGGAGGCTCGGTGTCGGTGAACTGCCATGGGCGTTATGTGGGGCACGGGTCTGTCAGCCGTTCCGTTCGGGCCTTGCAGATCGTCTTGCCTGACGGCGAGGTGATTGAGGCCAGCAGGCAAGCCCATTCAGAACTTTTTCATGCCGCCCTGGGCGGGTACGGGGGAGTCGGGGTCATCACGGAAGTTGAGCTCAGTCTCGACGAAAACTTTCGGATAGAAAGATCGACGAGCCGCGTTCCCATTGGGGACTATCCGGACTGGTTTCGCGAAAAAGTCCTGTCCAACCCGAATGCGTTATTGCACAACGCCGATTTATTCCCGGACCGGTTTGACCATCCGCATTGCGTCACATGGTCACGGACCGACAAGCCCTTGACCGTTGCTGAGAGGTTGACGCCGCCGGGCCGCCCCTACATCAAAGAGAAACTTTTCTTCTGGGCCATGACGGAGTTGCCTGGCGGGGCTTCGCTTCGCGAAAAAGCCGCTTCCATCGAGGACAAGCCGGCCGTGGTGTGGCGCAACTACGAGGCCAGCCTTGATGTTGCGCAGCTTGAGCCCGCAAGCCGGGATTTTTCAAGCTATGTTTTGCAGGAGTACTTTGTCCCGGAGCGCCACTTCGCAAGCTTCGCGCGAAAGATGTCCAGCCTGTTGCAATCGACCCCCACGGGCGCGGTGAATGTCTCAATACGCCACTCCCCGGCCGACCGCGCGGTGTTGATGGCTTGGGCCAGGCAGGATGTGTTTTCCTTCGTGATTTACTATAAACAGGGCGTGTCGTTCCATGCGCAGCAACACGCCGGGCAATGGACCCGTTCAATGATCGACATGGCACTGTCGCATGAAGGCAGCTACTACCTGCCGTACCAGCTGCATGCGACGCAGGAACAATTTCTTCGTGCTTACCCGCAGGCACCCAGGTTCAACGCGCTGCGGCAACAGATCGGGGCGTCGCGGTTCACGAATACCTTATGGTCGCAGTACCGGATCTGAGGCCAATGCCGGCTCAGGGCAGCGCGCGGCCGAAGAAGGGGTAACCCGGGTCGTTGTAGCCGTGGCTGGACGCGTGGCCGGGCACCACCAGCTCGTTGACAAAGGCTTCGTCGCCCTTGTCCAGCACCAGTTCCACCGCGCCGTACACGTCTTCCAGATGCGGCAGCGTGCGCGGCCCCACGATGACGGAGCTGACCAGCGGGTTGGCCAGCACCCAGGCCGCGGCGAACTGGCCGGGGACCTGGCCTCTGGCTTCGCAGCGCGCCTTGATCTTCTGTGCGATCACCAGGGACTCTTCGCGGAACTCGGTTTCCAGGATGCGCTTGTCGCCGCTGCCGGCACGCGTGCCTTCGGCCGGCGGCTGGCCGGGCGGGTATTTGCCTGTGAGCACGCCGCGCGCCAAGGGGCTGTAGGGCACCACACCCAGGCCGTAGTGGCCGCAGGCCGGCAGGATCTCGACTTCCGGGCTGCGATTGAGCAGGTTGTAATAAGGCTGGCACACGGCGGGTTGCGGCACGCCCAGTTCTTTGCACAGTCGCACCACCTCGGCGATGCGCCAGCCGCGGAAGTTGGACAACCCAAAGCTGCGCAGCTTGCCCGCGCGTATCAAATCACCGAGCGCGCGCACCGCCTCCTCGAGGTTTTCCTCGTGGTAGTCGCGGTGCAGGTAGAGGATGTCCAGGTAATCGGTCTGCAGCCGCGCCAGGATGGCGTCGGTCTGCTGGATCAGCCAGCGGCGCGAGTAGTGGCTTTCGTTGATGTTCTCGCTGACCGCGTTGCCCAGCTTGCTGGCCAGCACCCAGTGCTGCCGCTGGCCGGCCAGCAGCTTGCCCACGTCTTTCTCGGACTGTCCCTGGTTGTAGACGTCGGCCGTGTCGATGAAGTTGAGCCCGTGCTCACGGGCCGATGCCACGATGCGCGCCGCGTCCTCAAGCGGCGTCTGCTTGCCGAACATCATGGTGCCCAGGCACAGGACGGAGACTTTGAGGTTGCTGTTTCCGAGGCGGCGGTATTGCATGGTCTTTGCGGCAGAAAAGTGGTGGATGGCTTGATGGTGCCTGAGCCTGGATCTTTACGCTGTGCGTCGGCTATTTGGCGGGGTCTGGTATTCGGAATTTCGATGAAGTATCTGATTTTGATGCTTTTCGTATACTTTTAATAGTCTTGTATCTTTTAATGCAACCTTTTGGGCCGGCCGCCACACACTGCGGCCACAAGCATGTGCTTGGGCCTTCAGGTTATGTATGAAGATCAATTCTTCCCTGTTCCTTTTGTCACGCCTGACGCGCCGCACGGCTCTGGCCGCCGCGGTGCTGGGCGCTACGGCCCTGACGGGCTGCTATGTTGTGCCGGTCCAGCCCGGCCATCCGCCGGTCACTTCCACGGTGTACGTCACGCCGGCCATGCCGGCCAGCACCACCTTCCCGGCGCGGCTCTATCCGTCGAATGATGCCGCCCAAGCCTACGGCATGGTGGGTGCGGTGGTGACCAACGACATGAACGGGCGCGGGACCTTCACCACCAATATCAACGGTGAGAGTTTCAATGGGGAAGCCACGCGCATTGCGGGTTCATCCGTGCGCGAAGGCGTCGCCAACGGATCCGGCAGCCGCGGCAACTACATCAGCTGCCGCTACCAGATGAACTCGTCCACCATGGGCACCGGGCAGTGCAAGCTGTCCAACGGCGCGCAGTTCACCATGCACGTGGGCGGTTAACGCTCCAGCTGCTCCGCGGCCACCACCTGCGGAGCGGCCTTGAGGTGGCCCACATACCGCAGCGGCTTGTGAATCATGATGGAGGGCACGTCGCCCTCCCGCATGTGCAGCAGGTCGCCGGGGTTGATCAGGCGCGGGTCGGCGTCGGTGAGTGGCAGGCCCGCGCTGCGATAGGCCTCCAGGATGAACTGGGAGCAGAAGAACTGGTCGTTGCGCCCCAGGCCCAGCTGCACGGCCGCGATGCCGCGTATGCAGAAGTCGCGCACCATGGACGGTATCAGCGGCAGCTCGCACATGCGCCGCTCCAGAGCGAACGGGGCCTGCAGCATCACGCCGACGTAGTTGTATTTCTTGCCTTCGTGGCTGGCCACAAAGGTGTTGATCTTGACGGCCTGCCCGGCCGTGAGGTCGGGGTGGCGAAACGCCACCACCGTCGCTTCGTCTTGCAACAGGGCATCCACGCTGCGGATGCGTATGCCTGATCCCACGGCTTCGGCGATCTGCCGGTTGCCCATGTAGACCGCCGCATGGCTCACGGGCGACAGCGTGATCAGGCGGATGCCGACGGAATTCAGGCCGTTTTCGGCCGTGAGGATGATGTCGCCCGGAAGCAGCGCGTCGGCGGCGACCAGCTCCCCGCCATTGCCGGGGTTGAGCGCCATGTTCTGGAAGCCCAGCGTGGGTGCGCCGCTGGTTTCATGCGGCTTGATGGCCGTGGCGCAGCCGCCCAACGCCAGCATGGCCACCAGGGCCAATGTCCCTGCAAGTCTCTGGAATCGGGGCATGGGTGTTTCCTCAGTGAAGTTTGCAGGGGTGAATCGGGGAATGATCAAGGCGCCGCGCGCTCGACCAGGTACTCTTTGGCGTACCAGAAGGTTTCGGGCGACTTGAAGGCGCCCAGTGTGCCTTCTTTTTCGTCCTGACGGGATCGCAGGTCCCAGCGCTCGTCGATGACGCGGCACTGCTCGCAGGGTTTTTGCCCGGCGCGGCGCTGCACCAGCGCGTAGCGCGTGTTCTTGAAGAGCGCGTCCACGTCCTGGTAGTCCACAGGCTGCGCGGCGAAGTAGGGAACGATTTTGGCGCCGGGGATGATGAACTCGTAGCGCTCGAAATGCCCGTTGAAATTGCTGGGCACCGACACGGCCTGGCCCTTGAGCAGCGCGCCGGTCTCCGCACGGAAGTGGCCCATGTCGCCATTGAACGGCGCCGTGACCCAGGCCAGCGCGAACAGCACGCCAAAACTGCTGAGCGCGGTAATCGGCCGCGTCCATGCCGGTTTGAACATGCCCGCGATGCAAGCAACGGCCAGCACACCCAGGAAGAGCCAGTACAGCGGTGAGAACAGCCAAGCGTCCTGCGTGGCCCGCACGCCGCCGTAGCCGATCAGGCCCATGGCCAGCGCGCCTATGAGGCAGATCACCAGGGTCAGGCTGAACCAGATGCGCGCGATGCGCTCCCAGTACAGCGCGATCAGCACGGCCAGCGCCGGCATGGCGGGGATCAGGTAGCGCGTGGAACGCTGCGTGGGCACCATGAACACCAGCGCGAAGGCCAGCAGCCAGATCCACAGGGCTTTTTCGGTGTCGCTGATGGTTTGCCCGGTGCCTTTGCGCTGGCGCCAGGCTTTCCAGGCGGCCCAGGTGCAGCCGACCGCAGCGGGCAACAGGAACAGCGCGTTAGAGTAGTAGCCCGTCAGGATGGTCAGGATGCCGCTGCTGCCGCTGAAGGCGATGGCGAAATAGCCTTTTGACGAATTCATCTTGCCGGCGTTCTCGCCGACGACGAATTCGCGCCAGACCTCGCCCGGCTGCGGGTCTATGGCAAACCAAAGGCCGAAAATCGCCAGTGCCAGCAAGCAGATGGCGACCACCTTCACGCCGTCGACTGCGATGCCGCGCCGGAAAACATCCCACGGCGCCTTGCGCGCACCCAGCACCTGGTAGCACAGCGCCAGCGCAAAGCCGACCGGCACCACCATGACAAAAGACTTGTAAAGGCAGCCTATACCGATGGCGATGCCCGCCAGCAGCGGAAACGCCCAGCGCGAGGCCAGCAGTTTTGCCGGCGACCAGGCAACCGCGAACAACACACCGAACAGCCAGAAGGTTTCCGGCGCGCTGGTCAGGTAGGGCCGGCCGTAGCGGTAGGTGCTGAAGAAAGACAGGTAGACGATGGCCGCGATGGCGCCCATGGCCAGCGCGTGGCGGCGGCGGTCGGCCGGTGCGGTTTCGCCCTGGACGATCTTCCAGGCCAGCAGCGCGGTCATCAGGGTGGTGGCCCAGGTGTAGGCAATGCTGGGCAGGCGCAGGTTGAGCAGCGTCCAGTGCTCGCCCCAGCCGCCGGCCAGCATGGCCTGCCAGAACAGCACGGGCGGCTTGGTGTTGCGCATGAAGTCGTAGGAACTGACCAGCGGCAGCCATTTTCCGGTCTCCGCCGTCAAGCGCGCGATGTGGGCATAGACCAGCTCGTCGCCGTTGCGCGGTATATGGTCGCCGCCCAGGCCGAACAGGTAACCCAGGGCGACCAGGATGGCCAGCCCTATCCAGATACAGTGGGCGGGAAGGCGTGTTTTCAGGGGCTCAGGGCTTGTCATGGACATCGTTGGGCGGTGGGTGCGCGGCGGCATCGGCCTCGATTTTGGCGCGGCGGCGGCGGAAAGTCATGCGGTCGTTGGCCACAAAATTGCAGACGCTGGACAGCACGATGGCCAGCACGTTGGCCAGCAGGTAGTGCATGTGCAGGGCCAGCCACTTGGTCAGCAGCGACTGCAGCACGATGGCCAGGCCGGCGGCCATCACGTACTTGGAAAACAGGAACAGCGCCGAATGGTGGACTTCGTGCTTGCGGTCGCGCCAGGTCAGGCGCCGGTTCCAGTAGAAGTTGCTGATGGTGGCGACGGTTATCGCCAGCGCGATGGAATAGTTGAGTCGGTCATGGAAATCCGCGATCCCGCTGAACAAAAACTCCTGCGCGAGGTACAGCACCGCGACGTTGACCACCGTGCCGCTGGCGCCCACCACGCCGAACTTGATGAAGCGCCAGCGCACCATAGGCTGCAGGCGCTCGGGCAGGCGCCGGATCACGGCCTCGGCAAAAGATCGGAGTGTGGGCATCAGGGTGTGTGTGGGGTCAGGGCGCTGCCAGGCACTCGCGCGACTTGGCCAATACGGTGTCCGGCGCGATGACTTTGAGGCACTGGTTGTCGCCGTCGCAGTAGGACGAGCGGTGGTTGTAGGCCGTCAGACAGGGCGAGCAGGGCCACTGGCTGTAGAAGGAGTGGCACCGCGGCGTGAGCGGCGCGTACAGGCCAGGGGTTTCGGGGCCGAACAGCATCAGCGTCCAGATCGGCGTGAGCGCCGCGAACTGCCCCGGCCCGCCGTCGTTGGTGACCAGCAGGCGCGCGACATGGAACAGCGCCAGCAGCTCGGAAATCGAGCGCGTGTAGCCGGTCAGGTCTATGACGGGGCCGGCCGGGAAGGCAGCCTGCACATTGGCCACCAATTGCCGCGCCAGCGCCTGGTCGTCCTTGAGGCCGATCACGGCCACGGCGCAGCCGTCGGCCACCAGGCCCTGGCACAGCGCGGTGTAGGAATCCAGCGGCCAGGCGCGTATCGGCAAAATGCCGCCGCCCGGGTAGACCAGCACCAAGGGCTTGCCGGCGATCTCGGGAAAGTCCTGCGCGAGGCGGGCCTGGATGCCTGGCACCAGCGCCGGCTCCAGCCGCACGTGCGGCGGCGGCTTGACGGTTGCGGCCGTCAGGTTGGCCGGCAGCTTGGACTTGGGTACAGCGGTCGAATCAATCGCGCGCGCCAGCGTCAGGAACTGCGCGCTGATGTGGTGATACGGGTTGTAGGGCACGGGCCGATTGATGTGCGAGCCGCGGTACAGGCCTTCCTGCGTGTGGCGGTGAAAACCCACGCGGATGCGCGCTCCGCTGGCATACGAGAGCAGGCTGCTGATGCGCGAGAACAGCTCGCAGTCGATGGCTACGTCGACGTGGGCGCGGCGCAGCTCGCCGATCGCCCTCCACAGGCTGGAGAGCAGGCCGCCCAGCGACTTGTCGTCCACGGTGTGCACATTGGCCGGGTCCACCACCTGCATGAGGTCGAGGATTTCGCGGTTCTTGCCGAACAGCAGCGCGTGCAGCGGCGCATCGGGGTAGCGCTGCTTGAGGCGCGCGAACATCTCGTGGGCCAGAACCAGGCTGCCCATTTCCGACAGCAAAATCACGACAATCGCGCGCGGCGCGGTGTCTGCGCCGGAATCCTTGCGAAAGCGCCGCGCCACGGCGTCCACGGCCGAAACCGCCGCGCACAGCGGAATGCCGGCCCAGCGGTCTATCCAGCGTTGCAGGTTGATATTCATCAGACGCCTCGTTGCCGGTCGGCGCGGAACTGCGCCGTGAATTCACCGAAGCGGCCGGCGTCCAGCGCATCACGCACTTCCTGCATCAGGTTCAGGTAGTAGTGCAGGTTGTGGATGCTGGAGAGCATGGGGCCCAGCATTTCGCCGCAGCGGTCCAGGTGGTGCATATAGGCGCGCGAGAAGTTTTTGCAGGTGTAGCAGCTGCAGGTCGCGTCCACCGGCTGGTCTTCGGTCTTGTAGCGGGCGTTGCGAATCTTCAGGTCACCGAAGCGCGTGAACATATGGCCGTTGCGCGCATTGCGCGTCGGCATCACGCAGTCGAACATGTCGACACCGGCGGCCACGCCCTCAACCAGGTCTTCGGGCGTGCCCACGCCCATCAGGTAGCGCGGCTTGTGCGTGGGCAGGCGGTGCGGCGTGTGCGCCATGATGCGCTGCATTTCTTCCTTGGGCTCGCCCACGCTGACGCCGCCTATGGCGTAGCCGGGCAGGTCCAGCTCGACCAGGGCTTCCAGCGATTCCTGGCGCAGGTTTTCGAACATGCCGCCCTGCACGATGCCGAACAGCGCGTTCGGGTTCTCCAGCTTGTTGAACTCGGCGATGCAGCGGCTCGCCCAGCGCAGGCTCAGTTCCATGGAGCTGCGCGCTTCGCTTTCGGTGGTGATGTGGCCCTTGGTGTCGTAGGGCGTGCATTCGTCGAACTGCATCACGATGTCGCTGTTGAGCACCGTCTGGATCTGCATGGAGATCTCGGGCGTCAGGAACAGCTTGTCGCCGTTGACGGGCGAGGCGAACTTCACGCCCTCTTCTGAAATCTTGCGCATTTCGCCCAGCGACCAGACCTGGAAGCCGCCGCTGTCGGTCAGGATGGGCTTGTTCCAGCTTTCAAATTTGTGCAGGCCGCCGAACTGCTGCATCACGTCCAGGCCGGGCCGCATCCAGAGGTGGAAGGTGTTGCCCAGGATGATTTGCGCGCCCATGTCGTGCAGCGACTGCGGCATCACGCCCTTGACCGTGCCATAGGTGCCGACCGGCATGAAGATGGGGGTTTGCACCATGCCGTGGTTGAGCGTCAGCTTGCCGCGGCGGGCGTAGGAACCGAGGTAGGCGCCGGCCTTGTCGTCCGGGCTGGTGTCGGTTTTCAGAACTTCAAATTCGAGCATCGTGCGATTGTCGCAGGTGTAATTAAAGGGACATTAGAGGGGTTTTGCGCGCCAGCAGCATGGCGTCGCCATAGCTGAAAAAGCGGTAGCGCTGGGCGATGGCATGCCGGTACAGCGCCATGATGTGTTCGTAGCCCGAAAACGCGCTGACCAGCATCATCAGCGTGCTTTTGGGCAGGTGGAAGTTGGTCAGCAGCAGGTCGACCACGGCGAACTCAAAGCCCGGTGTGATGAAGATGTTGGTGTCATTGCACTCGGGGCCGAATTTGGCGTGGGACTCCAGTGCGCGGACGGTGGTGGTGCCCACGGCCACCACGCGGCCGTCGCGCGCCTTGCAGGCGGCAATCGCCTCGCGCGTGGCCGGGGGCACCTCAAAGCGCTCAAAGTGCATGGTGTGGTCGGCGATGTTCTCGGCCTTGACGGGCTGGAAGGTGCCCGCGCCCACGTGCAGGGTCACGCTGGCGCGCTGGATGCCGCGCGCCTCCAGCTCGGCCAGCACGGCTTCGTCAAAATGCAGCGCGGCCGTGGGCGCCGCCACGGCACCGGGGTTTTTGGCGAACACCGTCTGGTAGCGCTGCTCGTCATCGGCGGAATCTGTATGGGTGATGTAGGGCGGCAGTGGCACGTGGCCGTGCCGGGCCATCAGGGCATAAGGGTCGCTGCTCAGGCGAAAGCGGTACAGCGGCCCGCTTTCTTCAGGCCAGCGGCCCAGCAAGGTGGCGGTAAAGCCGCCGTCCATTTGCAGCACCGCGCCCGGCAGGGGTTTTTTGCTGACCTTCATGTGGGCGGCGACTTCATGGCCTGCATCCGCGTGCGGCGACAGCACCCGCTCAATCAGCAGCTCCAGCTTGCCGCCGCTGGCTTTCTGGCCGAAGAGGCGGGCCTTGACGACTTTGGTGTCGTTGAAGACCAGCAGGTCGCCCGGCTGCAGCAGGCCGGGCAGTTCGGTGAAACGCCGGTCCACCGGTGCGCTTTCCAGGCCGTCGAGCAGGCGCGAGGCGCTGCGCTGGGCGGCGGGGTGTTGGGCTATGAGTTCTTCGGGCAGCGTGAAATCAAAATCGCTGAGGCTGAAATGCGTTTTCATAAACCTAGAAACCGTAGTTGGATGCGCCCGAGTGTGCTGCCCGCGCGGTGCCAGGCAAGGCGCGACAACGCTGTGGGCTGTTGCCCACAAGGCGGAGCAACGCCGCATGGCGGCGTGCGGGTGGCGCAATCGGGTGCATAGCGTTGTTATGCACAAGCTGAGTGCCAGCGAAGGGAGGGGCGACGGTATTCAAACGGATTCTGAGAGGTTGGCAAGCGGTCAACTGCGGCTTCTAGGTTGACGGCACAATTGTCCCATGTCGCCACCTGGTGCTCCCGCCCGAAAAACCGCCCCGCCAGAGGCCGCGGCCGGGGAGCAGGCCGCGCCCCAGCCTCGGGCTGAAAAAGCCCCGGCCAAATCGCCGGCCCAGAAAGCCCTCGAAAAGCTGGGCCTGCGCCGCGACATTGACCTGGCCCTTCACCTGCCCCTGCGTTATGAGGACGAAACCCGCATCGTGCGCCTGGCAGACGCCCGCGACGGCGACCTGGTGCAGATCGAGGGCGTGGTGACACACAGCGACATCGCTTTTCGCCCACGCCGCCAGCTGCGCGTGACGGTGGACGACGGCAGCGACACCTGCGTGCTGCGCTTTATCAATTTCTACCCGGCCCACCAGAAGACGCTCAGCGTGGGCGCGCGCGTGCGCGTGCGCGGCGAGATGCGCGGCGGTTTTGTGGGCCGCGAAATGATCCACCCGAGTTTCAGGCTGGCCGAAGGCGAACTGCCGGGCGCGCTGACGCCGGTCTACCCCACCGTGGCCGGCCTGCCGCAGAACTACCTGCGCAAAGCGGTGCTCAGCGGGCTGTTCCGCGCCGACCTGCGTGAGACCCTTCCTGAGGAGGTTGTGGGCAAAAGCCTGCCGCAACCCCTGTGGAGCCTGCGCGAGGCGCTGCAGTTCCTGCACCACCCGACGCCCGACGTGTCGCTGGCCACCCTGGAAGACCGCAGCCACCCGGCTTGGCAGCGCCTGAAAGCCGAGGAACTGCTGGCCCAGCAGCTGTCGCAGCTGCAGGCCAGGCGCATACGCGCGGCCATGCGCGCGCCGGCGCTCACGGGCCCTGCCATGCGCGGGCCGCAATGCACGCTGGAAGAGCAACTGCTGGAGCGCCTGCCCTTCCGGCTCACCGCCGCCCAGCAGCGCGTTTGCGGCGAAATCGAAGCCGACCTGAAGAAAAACATCCCCATGCACCGCCTGCTGCAAGGCGACGTGGGCGCCGGCAAGACCGTGGTGGCGGCGCTGGCCGCGGCCCGCTGCATGGACGCGGGCTGGCAATGCGCGTTGATGGCGCCCACCGAAATCCTGGCCGAGCAGCATTTCCGCAAGCTGATAGGCTGGCTGGAGCCCCTGGGCATCAAGACCGCCTGGCTGACCGGCAGCCAGAAGGCCAAGGAGCGGCGCGAGATGCTAGCCATGATCGAAAGCGGCGATGCCGGCCTGGTGGTGGGTACACACGCCGTGATCCAGGACAAGGTSAAGTTCAARAAYCTSGCACTGGCCATCATCGACGAGCAGCACCGCTTCGGCGTGGCGCAGCGCCTGGCCCTGCGCAGCAAAATGACCGAAGGCGGCGAAGAGCCACATATGCTCATGATGACCGCCACGCCGATTCCGCGCACCCTGGCCATGAGCTATTACGCCGACCTCGACGTCTCCACCATCGACGAGTTGCCGCCCGGCCGCACGCCCATCGTGACCAAGGTGGTCAGCGATGCGCGGCGCGACGAGGTGGTCACGCGCATACGTGGCCAGCTCGCCGAGGGCCGGCAAATCTACTGGGTCTGCCCGCTGATCGAAGAAAGTGAATCCATAGACCTGGTCAACGCGACCCAGACCCACGAAGCGCTGAGCGCGGCCCTGCCCGGTGTGATGGTGGGCCTGTTGCATTCGCGCATGCCGCTGGCTGAAAAGAAGGCCGTGATGACCTTGTTTACCAGCGGGGTTATGGGTGTACTGGTCAGCACCACGGTAATCGAGGTCGGCGTGGACGTGCCCAATGCGTCGCTGATGGTGATCGAACACGCCGAGCGCTTCGGCCTGAGCCAGCTGCACCAGCTGCGCGGCCGGGTCGGGCGCGGGGCGGCGGCTTCGGCCTGCGTGCTGCTGTATTCGACCGGTGATGCGCCCCGGCTCGGCGAGATGGCGCGCGAGCGCCTCAAGGCCATGGCGCAGACCAATGACGGCTTCGAGATCGCCCGGCGCGACCTCGAAATCCGCGGCCCGGGTGAATTCCTGGGCGCGCGGCAGTCGGGCGCGCCCTTGCTGCGTTTTGCCGACCTGGCGACGGACACCGAGCTGCTGGCCTGGGCGCGCGGCCTGGCGCCCACCATGCTGGACCGGCACGCGGAGCTCGCGCACCGGCACATCCTGCGCTGGCTGGGCGGCAAAGCCGAGTACCTGAAGGCCTGAGAGGGCCTGGGCGCCATTGCGTGGCACGGCGATTGAGAAAAGCAGCACAATAAGCCCATGACGCTGACCGAACTCAAATACATCGTCGCCGTGGCCCGGGAAAAGCACTTTGGCAAGGGCGCCGATGCCTGCCACGTTTCGCAGCCCACGCTCAGCGTGGCCATCAAGAAGCTCGAAGAAGAGCTGCAGGTCAAGCTCTTCGAGCGCAATGCCAATGAAATCACGGTCACGCCGCTGGGCGAGGAGATCGTGCGCCAGGCGCAGAGCGTGCTCGAGCAGGCCGACAACATCCGCGAAATCGCCAAGCGCGGCAAGGACCCGCTGGCCGGCCCATTGCGGCTGGGCGTCATTTACACGATAGGCCCCTATTTGCTGCCCGACCTGGTGCGCCAGGCCATTGCGAAAACGCCGCAGATGCCGCTGATGCTGCAGGAAAACTTCACCGTCAAGCTGCTCGAAGAGCTGCGCACCGGCGAAATCGACTGCGCCATCCTGGCCGAACCCTTTCCCGACGCCAACCTGGCGATCGCGCCGCTGTATGACGAGCCTTTCATGGCGGCCGTGCCCAGCGCGCACCCGCTGGCCGCGCGCAAGGGCGTGACGGCCGAGGAGCTCAAAAAGGAAACCATGCTTCTGCTGGGTACCGGCCACTGCTTTCGCGACCATGTGCTCGAGGTCTGCCCCGAATTTGCGCGCTTTTCCAGCAGTGCGGAGGGCATCAGCAAAAGCTTTGAAGGCTCCTCGCTGGAGACCATCAAACACATGGTGGCGGCCGGCATGGGTATTACGCTGGTGCCCCGTTTGGGCGTGCCCAAGGAAGCGCTGGCCGAGCAGGCCGCCGCCAAAAAGGCCGTGAAGGGGAAAACCGCCCCGGCCCGCGGCAAGGTGGCGGCAGAGCAACCTTCATTCATCAAATACCTGCCCTTCGACGGCGATGTGCCCAGCCGGCGCGTGGTGCTGGCTTGGCGGCGCAGCTTCACGCGCTATGAGGCCATCGCCGCGCTGCGCAATGCCATCTACGCCTGTGAGCTGCCCGGCGTCATCCGCCTGTCTTGAATCCCGGCTATGACGGATATTGACGGCGGCTGTTGCGGCCATCGTCCTGATCTCGTTAAAGTTAACCCTGAATTTAAAAAAGGAAACACCATGGCCAAGCCATCCGCCAAACCTGCCGGAAAATCCGCGCCTTCCATCAACATCGGCATCAGTGAAAAAGACCGCGCGGCGATCGCCAAAGGCCTGAGCCGCCTGCTGGCCGACACCTACACGCTTTACCTGACGACCCACAACTTCCACTGGAACGTGACGGGCCCCATGTTCAACACGTTGCACCTGATGTTCATGACGCAGTACACCGAACTCTGGGCCGCGGTCGACCCGGTGGCAGAGCGCATCCGCTCGCTGGGCCATCCCGCGCCGGGCTCTTATGCGCAGTTCAGCAAGCTGGCCTCGATTCCCGACGTGCCGGTGGTGCCGCCCAAGGCGCTGGAGATGGTGCGCATCCTGGTGCAAGGCCATGAAGCCGTGGCGCGCACCGCACGCGAACTGTTCCCGCTGGCCGACAAGGCCAGCGACGAGCCGACGGCTGATTTGCTGACGCAGCGTCTGACGGTGCACGAGCAGACGGCATGGATGCTGCGTTCCCTGCTTGAAGAATAAGCTCGCCCTCTACCTTCAGCTTGTCCGCTGGAACCGTCCGGCGGGCTGGCTGCTGCTGCTGTGGCCCACGCTGTCGGCGCTGTGGGTGGCTTCGCACGGCTTTCCGGGCTGGCACCTGGTGGTGGTGTTCACGTTGGGAACCATCCTGATGCGCAGCGCGGGCTGCTGCGTCAACGACGTGGCCGACCGGGACTTTGACCGCCACGTCAAGCGCACGGCGCAGCGGCCGGTGACCAGCGGCGCGGTGTCGGTGCGCGAGGCGCTCATCGTCGGCGCGGTGCTGGCGCTGCTGGCCTTCGGCCTGGTACTGACCACGAATATCGCCACCATCGCCTGGTCGTTTGCCGCGCTGGCCATCGCGCTGGCCTATCCATTTGCCAAGCGCTATGTGTCCATGCCGCAGGCGGTGCTGGGCGTGGCTTTCAGTTTTGGCATTCCCATGGCTTTTGCCGCCGTGCAGTCGCGTGTGCCGCCGCTGGCCTGGGTGCTGCTGCTGGGCAACCTGTTCTGGGTGSTGGCYTACGACACCGAATACGCCATGGTGGACCGCGACGACGACCTCAAGATAGGCATGAAAACCTCGGCCATCACGCTGGGCCGTTTTGACGTCGCCGCCGTGATGTTCTGCTACCTGGCTTACCTGGCGATCTGGGCCTGGGCCTTGGCGGGTGCCGTGGCGCAGTCGCCTGTTTATTGGATCGCCATGGCTGCGGCCTTGCTTCAGGCCCTGTGGCACGGCTGGCTGATCCGCAAGCGTGAGCGCGAGGACTGTTTCAAGGCTTTTCGCCTCAATCACTGGCTGGGCTTCGCGGTGTTCGCGGGCATCGTGCTGTCTTACCTGGGCCGCTGACCCGCAAAGTCCGGAAGGCGCCCATAAAAAAGCCCGCTTGAAGCGGGCTTTTTTGCGTCAGCTGAGGCTGATCAGACGGCGGCTTTTTTGGCCTTGGCCTTGCGCTTGGTCTTCTTGGCCTTTGCCTTGGCTGGGGCGGCGGCCTTTTTCTCAGGAGCTGCTGCGGGAGCTGCCGACGGGGCGGCGGCGGGAGCTGCGGCTTGGGCCGATGCGGACGTGGAAATCACGGCCAGGGGCATGGCGAGGACGGCTGCGCTGATGAGGGTGGACAGAAGTTTGTTCATGTGAAGCTCCGGATGTTGGAAAAGTTGTGAAGCGGATGCCGCCGGGGTGTCCCACAGGGTGGATCAAGACAAGCTGCACGTACGCCCGTGTTCAACGTTTGCCCCGGCCGGGCGGTTGACGCGCCCGCGGGGGCTGTGCGCGCTCAGGCGCCGCCGAATTCGTCGCCCAGTTCGGCGGCACGCTGCCGGGCGGCGTGGATGGCGCGCATGAACTGCATCTTGACGCGGTCCTGCTCCATGGACGTCAGCGCAGCGTAAGTGGTGCCGCCTTTGGAGGTGACCCGCGCGCGCAGCTCCTGCGGGGGTTCGTCCGAGGCCTGCGCCAGCGCGGAGGCGCCCACAAACGTGCCGATCGCGAGCTGGCGTGCCTGCGCGGGGGGCAGGCCCATGTCGGTGCCGGCTTCGATCATGGCCTCGATGAAATAAAACACATAGGCCGGGCCCGAGCCGGACAGCGCGGTCACCGCGTCGAGCTGGGCTTCTTCGGCCAGCCACAGGGTGGCGCCCGTGGGCTTGAGCACTTTTTCAATCGCCAGCCTGTCGGCGCCGGTGGCGGCCTCGCGCGCGAACAGGGCCGTCATGCCCTTGCCGACCAGCGCCGGCGTGTTGGGCATGGCGCGCACCACGCGCTCGGTGCCCAGCCAGTGCGCGATGCTGCCCGAGCGCACGCCGGCCGCCACGCTCAGGTGCAGCGCGGTTTTGGTGTGAAAGCGGGTTTGCAGCGCCGCCTCCTTGAAGACCTGCGGCTTGACGGCCCAGACGACCAGGCCGGCGCCGGCCAGCCAGGCGCCCGGGCCTTCGTGGACCTGCACGCCGAACTGCTGCGTGAGCTTGGCGCGCTGCTCGGCGAAAGGTTCGGCCACCTGGATCTGGCCGGCGGGCAAGCCCTGCTTGATCAGGCCGCCGATGATGGCGCTGGCCATGTTGCCGCCGCCTACGAAGGCGATGTGTTCGGTGTTTGCGCGGGAAGTGGAAGTCATGCGTTGTCAGTCCAAAAATTCAAAGGCCAGCCACTGGCTGATTTGCCGGGAACTGAAATTGTCGTCGCTAATGAAGACCAGGCTGCGGTTTCCGTTGGGCAGCATCGGCCCCCAGGCCATGCCCTCCGTATTGTCCAGGCGCTCCAGCCGGAGGCCGGGCCCCGGGCCGGTGAAGGCTGAAAAGTCGGCAATCAGCGTTTTGTCCACCGCGTGATAGGCGCCCGCCTGCAGGACGGGCGTTGCCAGGGTGTCGGAACCCTGCCGCGTGTCGATGAGGTACAGGCGCAGCGAGTTACCGGCGTGCGGGCCCCAGCCGGCCATATAAGCCCGCTCCAGCACCAGCATGCGGTCGGCATCGAGCATCAGGATTTCCACCACGCCGTTGTCGGCCTGGGTGGCCGGCGCGACAGGTGCGCGCGGAATGGCGTCGGGCACATACGCAATTTGCCGCAATGCTTTCCCACTGGCAAGGTCAATTTGGGTGAAGCGGCAAGGACCGCCCTTCGCTTTCACCGTGGGTACGGGTCCATCCTGGCGGAAGGCGTTTTCCATGGCGATCCAGGCTGTCTTGTCATCGGGTGTCAGCGCCAGGCCTTCCAGCGCCAGATTGACGCGCGGTCCCCGGGTGAGATGAAAATCAAACATGGCCGGCAGCGAAAATTCGCGAACCAGCGTGCCGTCAAGACGGCTTTCGCGCAGCTCCGGTGCCACGCCCGTCAAGGAATGCCCCTCGCTGGTCCACAGCAAGGTCTGGCTGCCGGGGCGCCAGCGAATCGCCTCCGGGTCGGGAGCCTGGAGGCCCCGCAAGGCTGCCGCATAGGTGCCGTCATCGGCCGGGCGCAGGGGGGTGACGCCCAGCAATTCCGGCTGGCCCAGGCTGTTCATGTCCAGCGCGATGCGCGCGGTGTAAAACCGCGCGGGGTTGATGTTGGAGCCATCGTCGCTGACCAGGTAATACAGGCCGCTGGCGGCGTCGTAGTCAATGCCCGAGAGCCCACCCACCGTGGTGCCCTGGAATTGCAGGCGGTGCGCAAAGCGGGACTCGCC
Source organism: Polaromonas sp. P1_G1 (assembly GCF_056405595.1). Taxonomy (NCBI): domain Bacteria; kingdom Pseudomonadati; phylum Pseudomonadota; class Betaproteobacteria; order Burkholderiales; family Comamonadaceae; genus Polaromonas; species Polaromonas sp. P1_G1. The sequence continues at coordinate 28,566 of NZ_JBFUBU010000021.1, read as the reverse complement.
GATCAGGCGCAGGCGTGTGCGGAGTGGCTGGGCCGCTGCGACCGCGGGCTGCGCTGCCCTGCCGCCGGCCAGGCCGAGCACGGCGGCGGCGCCGGCACCCAGGACCAGCCGGCGCCTGGAGAAAGAGGTGGCAGGGGGTTTCATGCCGCCAGTCTAGCGGCCGCGCTTGTGGGGAATGTGACAGCGCCCGCGCTATTCGCCTATTCGCTATTGCAAGACGGTCTGCCGCACCGCCTGCTCCCAGCGTGCCATCAGCTCGGCGGCCCGGTCCGCACCCAATGTGGGCAAAAACTTGCGCTCGGCGCGCCACATGCCCGACAGCTCGTCGGTGCTGCCGTAGACACCGCTGGACAGCCCCGCCAGGTAGGCGGCGCCCAGCGCGGTGGTTTCGATCACGGCCGGGCGTATCACCGGGATGCCCAGCAGATCCGCCTGGAACTGCATCAGCAAATCGTTGACGCAGGCGCCGCCGTCCACGCGCAACTCGGCCACGGGCGCGGCGCCGGCGCTGACCGCGTCGCGGCTCATGGCCTGCAGCAGGGCGGCGCTCTGGTAGGCAATGCTTTCCAGCGCGGCGCGCGCGATGTGGGCGACGGTGGTGCCGCGCGTGAGGCCGGTGATGGTGCCGCGCGCATCCGGTTTCCAGTAGGGCGCGCCCAGGCCGGTGAAGGCCGGCACCATCATCACGCCGCCCGAGTCGGGCACGCTTTCAGCCAGCGCCTGCACTTCGGCGCTGCCCTTGATGGCGTGCAGGCCGTCGCGCAGCCACTGCACCACGGCGCCGCCCACGAACACGCTGCCTTCGATGGCGAACTGGGTTTGCGTGGTCGCCTGTGCAGCACTGGTGGTCAGCAAGCCGTTGTGCGACGTCTGGAACTGGCTCCCCGTGTGCATCAGCATGAAGCAGCCCGTGCCATAGGTGTTTTTAGCCATGCCGGCCTTGAAGCAGGCCTGGCCGAAGAGGGCGCTTTGCTGGTCGCCGGCAACACCGCCGATGGCGATGGCATGGCCCAGCAGCTCAGGCCGCACATCGCCGTAATGCGCACTCGAAGGCAACACCTTGGGCATCAGCGAGGCCGGGATGCCGAGCAGTTCGAGCAGTTCATCGTCCCACTGGTTGGTGTGCACATTGAACAGCATGGTGCGAGAGGCGTTGCTGACGTCGGTGGCATGCAGCGCGCCGCCGGTGAGCTGCCACATCAGCCAGCTGTCGATGGTGCCGAAGGCCAGCTCGCCGCGCTCGGCCTGCGCGCGCGCGCCGGGCACGTTGTCGAGCAGCCATTTGAGTTTGGTGCCGGAAAAGTAAGCGTCGATCAGCAGGCCGGTCTTGGACTGGATCAGGCTCTCCTTGCCTTGCTCGCGCAAGGCGGCGCAGGTGGCTTCGGCGCGTCTGTCCTGCCAGACGATGGCGTGGTGGACCGGCTGGCCGGTCTTGCGGTTCCAGAGCGCGGTGGTCTCGCGCTGGTTGGTGATGCCCAGCGCCCGGATGTCGCCGGCCTTGATGTTCGCCTTGGCCAGCACCTCGCGCGCCGTGGCCAGCTGGGTGCGCCAGATTTCCATCAGGTCGTGCTCGACCCAGCCGGGCTTGGGGTAGATCTGCGGCAGCTCCTGCTGCGCCAGGGCCACGATATGGCCGTGTTCGTCGAACACGATGCTGCGGGAGCTGGAGGTTCCCTGGTCAAGGGCGAGGAGGTAGGTCATGCGCTGGAGTGTATGAAAACTGCCCGACTGCGCGGGCGTTCAGGAATGGGCCACCTCGCAGCTGACGTCCGCTTCCTCCAGCAGGGCCGGGAAGGGTTCGGGCGGCGGCATGTCGGTGAAAAGACGGTCGATCTGCGAGAGCCTGGCCAGTTCGACCATGGCCGGGCGGTTGAATTTGCTGCTGTCGGCGGCCAGCCAGACCTCGCGGGCGTGTTCGATGATGGTCTGCGCGACCTTGACCTCGCGGTAATCGAAGTCGCGCAGCGAGCCGTCGGGCTCTATGCCCGAAATGCCGATCACGGCGATGTCGACGCGGAACTGGCGCATGAAATCGACCGCCGCCTCGCCCACGATGCCGCGGTCGCGCGCCCGCACCACGCCGCCGGCCACGATGACCTCGCAATCGGTGTTGCCGCAGAGGATGGCCGCCACGTTGAGGTTGTTGGTGATGACGCGCAGCCCCTTGTGGCTCAGCAAGGCCTTGGCGATGGCTTCGGTGGTCGTGCCGATGTTGAGGATCAGCGAGCAGTCATTGGGGATGCGCCTGGCGACGGCCTGGGCGATGCGCGCCTTGCCTTCGGCGTTAAGGCTTTCGCGCTGGCGGTGCGCGATGTTTTCAATGGTGGAGCTGGGCATGCGCACGCCGCCGTGAAAGCGCGTCAGCAAGCCGGCCTCGGACAGGCGCTGCACGTCCCGCCTGACGGTCTGCAAGGTCACGTCGAGCTTGTCCGCAAGCTGCTCGACGGAGGCCGAGCCGTGGGCACGGACCACGTCAAGAAGCTTGATTTGCCTGGGATTGGAGTTCACGCGGATCCGGGTTCGGGATGTCGGGAGTTAAAAGGACTTAAAGGATGACGGAGGAAAGGCCTGAAAGAAACTTTATATCGAAACAAAAGGAAACAGATAAGGGAAAACAATTAGATAAAACAATCACAAAGGAAGAAAAATAGAAAAAAACCGAACTTCGTCAAAGTTTCGTTCCAAAAAATTCGTCGGGAGTTTCCTCTTGTTGACTGTCTCAAGTTCTTTGCCTGTCGCAGCCCTCGCCGGGGCGCGGGCTTGCCTATTTCAGCCCCTGCCGGGCGGGGGAGCGGCGTAATGCAGCTGTCCCTGGACCAGATCAGCAAAAAAGTCGGTGCCGAGCAGTGGCTTTACGAGATGAGCCTGGCGCCGCGCAGCGGGGAGGTCACGGTGCTGCTGGGCGCCACGCAGGCCGGCAAGACCAGCCTGATGCGCATCATGGCGGGGCTGGATGTTCCCACGCAGGGCAAGGTGCGGGTCAACGAGGCCGACGTGACCGGCATGCCGGTGCGCGAGCGCAATGTCGCCATGGTCTACCAGCAGTTCATCAACTACCCGTCGCTGCGCGTGGCCGACAACATCGCCTCGCCGCTCAAGCTGCGCGGCGAAAAAGACATAGAGCAGAAAGTGCGCAGCCTGGCCGCGCGCCTGCATATCGACATGTTCCTGGACCGCTACCCGGCCGAGCTCTCGGGCGGGCAGCAGCAGCGTGTGGCCCTGGCGCGCGCGCTGGCCAAGGGCGCGCCGCTGATGCTGCTGGACGAGCCGCTGGTCAACCTTGACTACAAGCTGCGCGAGGAATTGCGCGAAGAGCTGACCCAGCTGTTCGCCGCCGGCGACTCCACGGTGATCTATGCCACCACCGAGCCGGGCGAAGCCCTGCTGCTGGGCGGCTACACCGCCGTGATGGATGGCGGCGAACTGCTGCAGTACGGGCCCACCGCCGAGGTCTTCCACGCGCCGCAGTCGCTGCGCGTGGCGCGCGCCTTCAGCGACCCGCCCATGAACCTGATGGCGGCACTGCCTGCCGCGCAAGGCCTGCAACTGAAGGGCGGCCCGGCCTTGAGCCTGGCGCTGCCCGACGCGCCGGCCCAGCGCCTGGCGTCTTTCACCGCGGGGGTTCGCGGCAGCGCGCTGCGCGTCACGGCGCGCGAAGGCGATGTGGCGCTGCCGGGCAAGGTCGAGCTGGCCGAAATTTCGGGCTCCGACACCTTTGTCCACGTGGCGACGCCTGTGGGTGAACTGGTGGCGCAGCTCACCGGCGTGCACTACTTTGACCTGGGCGCGCCCGTCACCCTGTACCTGGATCCGGCGCAGGTCTATGTGTTTGATGCGGATGGCGCACTGCTGCTGGCGCCACGGAGGTCTTATGGCGCGCATTGACCTGGACCTGGCCCATGCCTATCGGCCCAATCCGCGCGAAGACAGCGACTACGCGCTGCTGCCGCTGACCATGAGCTTCCGCGACGGCGGCGCCTACGCGCTGCTGGGCCCCTCGGGCTGCGGCAAGACCACCATGCTCAACATCATGTCCGGCCTGCTGGTGCCGTCCCAGGGCACGGTCAAATTCGACGGCGTCGACGTGACGCGCGCGACGCCACAGCAGCGCAACATCGCGCAGGTCTTCCAGTTCCCGGTGATCTACGACACCATGACGGTGGCCGAAAACCTGGCCTTCCCGCTGCGCAACCGCAAGGTGCCGGAAGAGCAGATCAAAAAACGCGTGGGCGAAATCGCCGAGATGCTGGACATGAGCGGCCAGCTCAACCAGCGCGCGGCCGGGCTCGCGGCGGACGCCAAGCAGAAGATCTCGCTGGGCCGCGGCCTGGTGCGGCCCGACGTGTCGGCCGTGCTGTTCGACGAGCCGCTCACGGTGATTGACCCGCACCTCAAATGGCAGCTGCGGCGCAAGCTCAAACAGATCCACCACGAACTCAAGCTCACGCTGATCTACGTCACGCACGACCAGGTGGAGGCGCTGACCTTTGCCGAAGAGGTGGTGGTGATGACGCGCGGCCGCGCGGTGCAGACCGGTTCGGCCGATGCGCTGTTCGAGCGGCCCCGCCACACCTTTGTGGGCCACTTCATTGGTTCGCCCGGCATGAACTTTTTGCCCGCCACGGTGACGGCCGGCGCTTTGCGCGTCGCGGACCGGCCGCTGGCGCTGCCGCCCGGGCGCGCCATGCCCGACGGCGACCTCAAGCTGGGTGTGCGCCCCGAATACGTGGTGAAGACCGCGCCCGGCGACCCGGCGGCGCTGCCCTTCACCGCCATGCTGGTGCAGGACATAGGCACCCACCTGATGCTGACGGCCCGGATCGGCGAACACACGCTCAAAGCCCGGCTGAACCCGGCCGCAAGACCGCCCCAGGTGGGCGAGGAAGTCTGGCTGCAGGTCATGGGGCCGCACACCTGCCTTTACCTTAACGACGAACTGGTGGAAGCATGAGCACGACGACAAAACCGGTCAATCAAAAGGCCTGGCTGCTGGTGCTGCCGGTCATCATCTGCGTGGCGTTTTCCGCCATCCTGCCGCTCATGACGGTGGTCAACTACTCGGTGCAGGACATCATTTCGCCCGAGCGCCGCGTGTTTGTCGGCACGGAATGGTTCGCCGCCGTGATGCGCGACGAAGACCTGCATGCGGCGCTGTGGCGCCAGCTCACGTTCTCGCTGGCGGTGCTGGCGGTCGAGATTCCGCTGGGCATCGCACTGGCGCTGTCCATGCCGGCGCAAGGCTGGAAGGCCTCGCTGGTGCTGGTGCTGGTCGCGCTGTCGCTGCTGATCCCCTGGAACGTGGTGGGCACCATCTGGCAGATCTATGGCCGGGCCGACATCGGCCTGCTGGGCGCCATGCTGCAGAAGGTGGGCTTTGACTATAGCTACACCGGCAATGCCACCCATGCCTGGGTGACGGTGCTGATGATGGACGTCTGGCATTGGACGCCGCTGGTGGCGCTGCTGTGCTATGCCGGCCTGCGCTCGATCCCGGACGCCTATTACCAGGCCGCGCGCATAGACGGCGCGAGCAAGTTCGCGGTGTTCCGCTACATCCAGCTGCCCAAGATGCGCGGCGTGCTGATGATCGCCGTGCTGCTGCGATTCATGGACAGCTTCATGATCTACACCGAGCCTTTTGTGCTCACGGGCGGCGGGCCGGGCAATGCCACCACTTTCCTGTCGCAATACCTCACGCAAAAAGCCGTCGGCCAGTTCGACCTGGGTCCGGCGGCGGCTTTCTCGCTGATTTACTTTTTGATCATCCTGCTGCTGTGCTTCATCCTCTACAACTGGATGCAGCGCGTGGGCACGCAGGAGAAGGAGGGCGTGGAATGAACCAGCCGAAATTCCAGGCGCGTACGCTGTTCCTGATCGCCTACATCGTCTTCGCGCTCCTGCCCATCTACTGGATGGTCAACATGAGCTTCAAGACGAACAGCGAAATCCTGTCGAGCTTTTCCTTCTTCCCCCAGGACTTCACCTGGAACAACTACAAGACCATCTTCACCGACCCGTCCTGGTATTCGGGTTACATCAACAGCCTGATCTACGTCGCCATCAACACGGTGATCTCCATCACCGTGGCCCTGCCCGCCGCCTACGCCTTTTCGCGCTACAGCTTCCTGGGCGACAAACATGTGTTCTTCTGGCTGCTGACCAACCGCATGACGCCGCCTGCGGTGTTCCTGCTGCCTTTCTTCCAGCTTTACACCACGGTGGGGCTGATGGACACCCATATCGCGGTGGCGCTGGCCCACCTGCTGTTCAACGTGCCCCTGGCGGTGTGGATCCTGGAAGGCTTCATGAGCGGTATCCCGCGTGAGATCGACGAGACCGCCTACATCGACGGCTACTCCTTCCCGCGCTTTTTTGTGCGTATCTTTCTGCCGCTGATCAAGGCCGGTGTCGGCGTAGCGGCGTTTTTCTGCTTCATGTTCAGCTGGGTCGAGCTGCTGCTGGCGCGCACGCTGACGAGCGTCAATGCCAAACCCATCGTCGCGACCATGACACGCACGGTGTCGGCTTCGGGCATGGACTGGGCGACGCTGGCCGCGGCCGGCGTGCTGACCATCGTGCCGGGCGCGATCGTGATCTGGTTTGTGCGCAACTACATCGCCAAGGGCTTTGCCATGGGCAGGGTCTAGAAAGGAAGCAACATGTTTGAGTGGATGGCCTGGACCACGCCGGTGGCGATTTTTTTCAGCTGCATCGTGCTGATGCTGGTGGGCATGACGGTGTGGGAGCTCAAGTCGCCGACGACGCTGCGGCGCGGCTTCCTGCCGCTGGAAACCACGCGCGGCGACCGGCTCTTCATCGGCCTGCTCAGCGCGGCCTATGTGAACCTGATTTTTGTCGGCATCAGCGGCAAGCTGGCCGGCTGGCTGGGGCTGGAGGCCGACCCCTCGATCTGGATCAGTTTTCTGCTGTCCCTGGTCTTGCTCGCATGGATCATGCGCAAGGGGTAGCAAGCGGGCACGAAGAAAAGAGAAGTTCGGAGAAAAAGGAACCCGGCTCATATTCCCCGGAGCCGAACAAACCTTCAACCACGGGGAGTGAACCAATGAGGAGACAAGTCATGAAGATGCGATATACGGCATTGGCGGTGGCCGCAGTGTGTGCCATGGCCAGCCCCGGCTGGGCTGGCGAAGCCGAGGCCAAGAAGTGGATTGACAGCGAATTCCAGCCCTCCACCCTGGCCAAGGACAAGCAGCAGGCCGAGATGAAGTGGTTTATCGACGCGGCCAAGAAGCTGCAGGCCAAGGGCGTGAAGGAAATCTCGGTCGTGTCCGAGACCATCACCACCCACGAATACGAATCGAAGACGCTGGCCAAGGCCTTCGAGGAAATCACCGGCATCAAGGTCAAGCACGACCTGATCCAGGAAGGCGACGTGGTCGAGAAGCTGCAGACCTCCATGCAGTCCGGCAAGTCGATTTACGACGGCTGGATTTCCGATTCCGACCTGATAGGCACTCACTACCGCTACGGCAAGGTGATGAACCTGACCGACTACATGGCCGGCAAGGGCAAGGAATACACCAACCCGGGCCTGGACCTCAAGGATTTCATCGGCACCAAGTTCACCACCGGCCCGGACGGCAAGCTGTACCAACTGCCCGACCAGCAGTTCGCCAACCTCTACTGGTTCCGCGCCGACCTGTTCGCGCGCAAGGACCTGCAGGACAAGTTCAAGGCGAAGTACGGCTACGAACTGGGCGTGCCGCTGAACTGGAGCGCCTATGAGGACATCGCCGAGTTCTTCACCAATGACGTGAAAACCATAGACGGCAAGCCCATCTACGGCCACATGGACTACGGCAAAAAGGACCCGTCGCTGGGCTGGCGTTTCACCGACGCCTGGCTGTCCATGGCCGGCACCGCCGACATCGGCACGCCCAATGGCCTGCCGATCGACGAATGGGGCATTCGCGTGGCGGCCGACAAGTGCACGCCCGTGGGCGCCTCGGTGGCGCGCGGCGGCGCGACCAACTCGCCGGCCGCTGTCTACGCACTGACCAAGTATGTGGACTGGATGAAGAAATACGCGCCCAAGGAAGCCACCGGCATGACCTTCGGCGAAGCCGGGCCTGTGCCGGCCCAGGGGCAGATCGCCCAGCAGATCTTCTGGTACACGGCCTTCACCGCCGACATGACCAAGAAGGGCCTGCCGGTCGTGAACGCCGACGGCACGCCCAAGTGGCGCATGGCGCCCGGCCCCAACGGCCCCTACTGGAAGCAGGGCATGCAAAACGGCTACCAGGACGTGGGCAGCTGGACCTTCTTTGCCGCGCATGACGAGAACCGCACGGCGGCAGCCTGGCTGTATGCGCAGTTCATCACCTCCAAGACCACGTCGCTGAAAAAGACCATCGTCGGCCTCACGCCGATTCGCGAGTCGGACATCCAGTCCAAGGCCATGACCGACATGGCGCCCAAGCTGGGCGGCCTGGTCGAGTTCTACCGCAGCCCCGCCCGCGTGGCCTGGTCGCCGACCGGCACCAACGTGCCCGATTACCCCAAGCTGGCTCAGCTGTGGTGGAAGAACGTGGCACAGGCGGTGACCGGTGAAAAAACGCCGCAGGCCGCCATGGACACGCTGGCCGGCGAGATGGACGACGTGATGGGCCGCCTGGAGCGCGCCGGCATGGCCAAGTGCGCGCCCAAGCTCAACCCCAAGGGCGATCCGGCGAAATGGCTGAGCGACAAGTCCGCCCCGTGGGCCAAGCTGGCCAATGAAAAGCCCAAGGGCGAGACCCCCCCCACGGCCTGTTTTTTGCTGAAACTGGAGGCGGCGACCCATGGGGCTGTTGCCATGGCGCTGGGGTAAGCTCGGGCGCACTTTAAAAAATGGGTTTGTATGGAACGGGAATCAAAGCCCATGACAACTGGATCAGCGCCTGCGGCGACGCGGCGCCAGGACTTGATGGCCAGGCTCGCCGAGCCGCACCACTATGACATCGCGATCATTGGCGGTGGCGCCACCGGACTCGGCGTGGCGCTGGACGCCGCCGCGCGCGGCTTTTCCGTGGTGCTGGTGGAATCGCACGACTTTGCCAAGGGCACCTCCTCGCGCGCCACCAAGCTGGTGCACGGCGGCGTGCGCTACCTGGCCCAGGGCAATATTTCACTGGTGCGCGAGGCCTTGCACGAGCGCACCACGCTGCTGGCCAATGCGCCGCACCTGGCGCAGCCGCTGCCTTTTGTCATGCCTTCCTACAAGTTCTGGGAGGCGCCGTTTTACGGCATAGGGCTCAAGATGTATGACGCGCTGGCCGGCAAGGCGGGCCTGGGCGCGACAGAATTTCTCAACCGCCAGGAAACTCTGGCTTACCTGCCGAACGTGCAGCCGCAAGACCTCAAGGGTGGCGTCAAATATTGGGACGGCCAGTTTGACGACGCGCGGCTGGCGCTGGCGCTGGCCCGCACGGCGGCGCGCCAGGGCGCGCTGCTGGTGAACTATTGCCCGGCCACCGGCCTGATCCATGAAGGCGGCAAGCTGGTCGGCCTGCATGCGCGCGACCAGGAAACCGGGCAGGCCTTCGAGATCCGGGCGAGCTGCGTGGTGAATGCCGCCGGCGTCTGGGTGGATCAACTGCGCCTGCAGGACGGCCAGGCCATAGGCCGGGACGCCAAACCCATGGTGGCGCCCAGCCAGGGCGTGCACATCGTGGTCGACCGCTCGTTTTTGCCCACCGACCATGCCCTGCTGGTACCCAAGACGGCCGATGGCCGGGTGTTGTTTGCCGTGCCCTGGCTGGGCAAAACCATCCTGGGCACCACCGACACGCCGCGCCACGACCTGGCGCGCGAGCCGCTGCCTTTCCGGGAAGAGGTCGATTTCATCCTGCGCGAATCCGCGCGCTATCTGAGCCGGGCCCCGGGCCCGGCGGATATCAAGAGCATCTGGGTAGGGCTGCGCCCCCTGGTCAAGCCGCCGGACGACGATGCCGGCAGCACCCAGGCGCTGTCGCGCGAGCACACGGTGCTGGTCAGCAAAAGCGGCCTGGTCACGGTGACGGGCGGGAAATGGACCACCTACCGCGCGATGGCCGAAGACGTGTTGGACAAATGTTTTGGCGCGGCCTTGCTCCCGGCGCGGGCCGCAAGCGCCACCACGCATTTGAAGTTAGTTGGCGCTCACAACTCAAGCCGCAAGATCAGTGAGGCGCCTGGGGCTCATCTATATGGCAGCGAGGCGCCGGCCCTGGACGGCCTGCCTGGAGCGGCCCGCGAACTGGGCGGCGGCCTGACGGAAGCCATGGTGCGTTTTGCCGCCCGCCATGAATATGCTCGCACGGTGGAAGACGTGCTGGCGCGCCGCTCCCGCCTGCTGTTCCTCGATGCCGCGCTGGCCAGGACCCTGGCGCCGGAAGTGGCGACCCTGCTGCAGCAGGAAAACGGAGTGGATCCGCAGCTGGACGCGTTTTTGACGCTCTGCGGCCAGTACTTGAGCCTGCCTGACTGATCCGGTTGCAGCCGGCGAAGCGCGTGGCAAAAGCCCAGGTCTCTGCTGCCGGGATAGAATCGCTGCTCTATTTTTTATAGCTGCTCGTCCATGCCTATATTGGAATTGGCCTGGATTTGATGTCTGAAAAATTACCCCTCGCACGCCCGGTACCAGGCTGATTCCAGAGCCTTTGGGGCCGGCCAAGCCGCTTGCCGAAACGCCAAGGGAATATTTTCACAACAGCCGGTTGACAGTACCGGGTGATTTAGTGATAATCGTGGGCTTCGCTCTAAAAAGGCGAGGAATTCTGCCTAACGGAAGCATCGCAAGTGGTTTGCGGTGTGGACGACAGGCCCAAGACTGATTGGCTGGTGATCCCAAGGGGTTGCCTTCCGGTGCAAGTTGGGAACACATTTAAATGATTCAAACGCAATCCAAGCTCGATGTTGCTGACAACACGGGTGCCAAGTCCGTGATGTGCATCAAGGTTCTGGGCGGCTCCAAGCGCCGGTACGCCAGCGTTGGTGACGTCATCAAGGTGAGCATCAAAGAAGCCGCTCCGCGTGGCCGCGTCAAAAAAGGCGAGGTTTACAGCGCAGTGGTCGTTCGCACCGCCAAGGGCATCCGCCGCGGTGACGGCTCCCTCGTCAAATTCGACGGCAACGCAGCAGTGTTGCTTAACGCCAAGCTGGAGCCTATCGGCACCCGCATCTTCGGACCAGTGACGCGCGAACTGCGCACTGAAAAGTTCATGAAGATCGTGTCCCTGGCTCCTGAAGTTCTGTAAGGACTCGCCATGAACAAAATCCGTAAAGGCGACGAGATCATCGTGATCGCCGGTCGCGACAAAGGCAAGCGCGGCAAGATTTCGCTGCGCAAAGACGACAGCTACGTGCTGGTGGACGGGATCAACCTGGTGAAAAAACACACCAAGCCCAACCCTCTCAAGGGCACCACCGGCGGCATCGTCGAAAAAAGCATGCCGATTCACCAGTCGAACGTGGCAATCTTCAATGCCGCAACCGGCAAGGCGGATCGCGTTGGCATCAAGCTTCTGGCAGACGGCAAAAAAGTGCGCGTCTTCAAGTCCAGCGGCGAAGAAATCAAGGCTGCATAACATGGCAAAGACCGCACCTGTACAACAAGCTGCTCCGCAGGCTCGCCTGCAGGCCCAGTACCGCGAAAAAATCGCCCCCGGCCTGATTGAAAAATTCGGCTACACCTCGCCTATGCAGGTTCCCCGCATCACCAAGATCACGCTCAACATGGGTGTGAGCGAGGCTGTTGCCGACAAGAAGGTCATGGACAACGCCGTCGGCGACATGACCAAGATTGCCGGCCAGAAGCCCGTCGTGACCAAGGCCAAGAAGGCTATCGCCGGTTTCAAGATCCGCGAAGACCTGCCCATCGGCTGCATGGTGACCCTGCGCGGCGTGAAGATGTATGAGTTCCTCGATCGTTTCGTCACCGTGGCCCTGCCCCGCGTGCGTGACTTCCGCGGTATTTCCGGCCGGGCCTTCGACGGCCGCGGAAACTACAACATCGGCGTGAAAGARCAGATCATTTTCCCTGAGATYGARTACGACAAGGTTGACGCCCTGCGCGGTCTCAATATCAGCATCACCACCACGGCAAAGACCGATGAAGAGTGCAAGGCACTTCTCACCGCTTTCCGTTTTCCGTTCAAGAACTGAGGCGGGACATGGCAAAACAAGCTTTACTGCAACGTGAACTGAAGCGCGAGAAACTCGCCGCCAAGTTCGCCAAAAAATACGCTGAACTCAAGGCGACGTCCAACGACGCCAAGCGCTCGGACGACGAACGCGCTCTGGCCCGCCTCGAGCTGCAAAAGTTGCCCCGCAACGCCAACCCCACCCGCCAGCGCAACCGCTGCGCGATCACGGGTCGTCCACGCGGTACGTTCCGTCAATTCGGCCTGGCTCGCGCCAAGATTCGCGAGTTGGCTTTTGCTGGTGATATCCCTGGTATCACCAAGGCAAGCTGGTAAGCATAGGAGAACCACAAAATGAGCATGAGTGATCCTATCGCCGACATGTTGACCCGCATCCGCAATGCACAAATGGTTGAAAAAGCTGTTGTGCTGGTGCCGTCGTCGAAAGTCAAAGTTGCCATCGCGCAGGTACTGAAGGATGAGGGCTACATCGATGGCTTTTCCGTCAAGACCGACGAAGGCAAGTCCCAGCTGGAAATCGCCCTGAAGTATTACGCAGGCCGCCCCGTGATTGAGCGCATCGAGCGCGTCAGCCGCCCCGGTCTCCGTGTCTACAAAGGCCATGGCGCCATCCCCCAGGTCATGAACGGCCTTGGCGTGGCAATTGTCACGACCCCGCAAGGCGTCATGACTGATCGTAAAGCCCGCGCTACCGGTATCGGTGGTGAAGTGCTTTGCTACGTGGCCTAACGGCGGCATTGAGGAGAAACTGAAATGTCTCGTGTAGGAAAAATGCCAGTGACCGTGCCCCAGGGCGTGGACGTGGCCATGAAAGAAGACCAGATCAATGTCAAGGGCACCCTCGGCACCCTGGCGCTGACGCAAAACGCGCTTGTCACCATCAAGAACGATGCCGGCAAGCTGACCTTTGTGCCGGCCAACGATTCGCGTGAAGCCAATGCCATGAGCGGCACGATGCGCCAGCTCGTGAACAACATGGTGACCGGCGTGACCAAGGGCTTTGAGAAAAAGCTCAGCCTGATCGGCGTGGGTTACAAAGCCCAGGCCCAAGGCGCCAAGCTGAACCTGACGGTGGGTTACTCTCACCCGGTGGTGATGGACATGCCGGCCGGTATCAAGGTGGAAACGCCTACGCCGACCGAAATCATCATCAAGGGTTCCGACCGCCAGCGTGTGGGACAGATCGCCGCCGAAGTGCGCGCCGTCCGTCCTCCCGAGCCTTACAAGGGCAAGGGCATCCGTTATTCGGATGAAAAAATCACGATCAAAGAAACCAAGAAGAAATAAGGAGCTGCATCATGTTGACCAAAAAAGAGCAGCGCCTTCGTCGTTCACGCCAGACCCGCATTCGCATTGCCACGCAAGGTGTTGCCCGTCTGACCGTCAACCGTACCAACTTGCACATCTACGCCACGGTTATCTCTGGCGACGGCACCAAGGTGCTGGCTGCCGCTTCCACCGCGGAAGTCGAAGTGCGCAAGGACATCGGCGCCTCGGGTAAGGGCGGAAACGTTGCTGCTGCGCAAGCCATTGGCAAGCGCATTGCCGAAAAGGCAAAAGCGGCAGGTGTTGAAAAAGTGGCGTTTGATCGCGCCGGTTTTGCGTACCACGGCCGCGTCAAAGCGCTGGCTGATGCGGCTCGCGAAGCTGGTTTGCAGTTCTAAGCAGACTGGAATTAAGTATGGCTAAGTTTCAAGCAAAATCGAACAACGACGCTCCAGACGATGGTCTGAAGGAAAAAATGATCGCGGTCAACCGCGTGACCAAAGTCGTGAAGGGCGGCCGTATCCTCGGTTTCGCCGCACTCACGGTGGTTGGTGACGGTGACGGCCGCGTCGGCATGGGCAAGGGCAAGTCGAAAGAAGTGCCGGCAGCCGTGCAGAAGGCCATGGAAGAAGCGCGCCGCAACATGACCAAGGTCTCGTTGAAGAACGGCACGATCCACCACAATGTTTTCGGCCACCACGGTGCAGCCAGCGTCATGATGGCGCCGGCTCCCAAGGGTACCGGCATCATTGCCGGCGGCCCGATGCGCGCTGTTTTCGAAGTCATGGGCATTACCGACATCGTGGCCAAGAGCCATGGTTCGAGCAATCCCTACAACATGGTGCGCGCCACCATGGATGCACTGAACAACTCCACGACCGCTTCTGAAATTGCGGCCAAGCGTGGTAAATCAGTCGAAGAAATCTTCGGCTAAGGCGGCATTGAAATGACCAAAGAAACCAAAGTAAAAGTCCAGCTGGTTCGCAGCCCGATTGGCACCAAGGAATCGCATCGCGCCACCGTGCGCGGTCTGGGCCTTCGTGGCGTCAACAGCGTCAGCGAACTGCAGGACACGCCCGCAGTACGCGGCATGATCAACAAGATCAGCTATCTGGTCAAGATTGTCTGAGCGGAGACTCATCATGGAATTGAACGGAATCAAGCCTGGCCAAGGCGCCAAACATGCCAAGCGCCGTGTCGGTCGCGGCATCGGCTCCGGCCTGGGCAAAACGTCGGGCCGCGGCCACAAGGGCCAGAAGTCCCGCGCGGGCGGCTACCACAAGGTGGGCTTTGAAGGCGGTCAAATGCCTATGCAGCGCCGCTTGCCAAAGCGTGGCTTCAAGTCGCATCTGCTGAAGTTCAACGCCGAAGTCACTCTCGGTGCGCTGGAACAACTCGGCCTGGCCGAAGTGGACCTGCTGGCACTGAAGACGGCCGGCCTGGTGGGCCAGCTCGCCAAGAACGTCAAGGTCATCAAGACCGGTGAACTGACCAAGGCTGTCAAGCTGAACGGCATTTCCGCCACGGCGGCTGCCAAGGCCGTGATCGAAGCCGCCGGCGGCTTCGTCGCTTAATACCTGACTGGATACATCAGTGGCAACCAACTCGGCTCAAATTGCGAAAACCGGCAAGTACGGTGATCTGCGCAACAGGCTTGTGTTTTTGCTGCTGGCCCTGGTGGTGTACCGCATCGGCGCGCACATCCCGGTGCCGGGGATTGACCCTGGCCAGCTGAAAGAGCTTTTCAAGGGCCAGCAAGGCGGCATATTGAACCTGTTCAATATGTTCTCGGGTGGTGCCCTGTCGCGGTTCACGGTGTTTGCCTTGGGCATCATGCCGTACATCTCGGCCTCGATCATCATGCAACTGATGACTTACGTCGTTCCGACGTTCGAGCAGATGAAAAAAGAGGGTGAAAGCGGCCGCCGCAAGATCACCCAGTACACGCGCTACGGCACGCTGGCTTTGGCATTGTTCCAGTCCATGGGTATTGCCGTGGCACTGGAAAGCTCTCCGGGCCTGGTCCTGGTGCCTGGTTTCGGCTTCCGTATGACGGCGGTTTTCAGCCTGACGGCCGGCACTATGTTTTTGATGTGGYTGGGYGAGCARATGACCGAGCGTGGTTTGGGCAACGGCATCTCGATCCTGATTTTTGCGGGTATCGCGGCCGGCCTGCCGAATGCGATGGGCGGCTTGCTGGAGCTGGTGCGAACCGGCGCCATGAGCATCGTGATCGCCATCCTGATCGTCGCCGTGGTTGTGCTGGTAACGTATTTTGTGGTGTTCGTGGAGCGGGGCCAGCGCAAGATCCTTGTGAACTATGCGCGGCGCCAGGTGGGCAACAAGGTCTACGGCGGACAGTCGTCGCACTTGCCGCTGAAGCTGAACATGGCGGGCGTGATCCCTCCGATCTTCGCTTCGTCGATCATCTTGCTGCCGGCGACGGTGGTGGGCTGGTTCAGCGCCGGTGACAGCATGCGCTGGTTGAAAGACATCGCCAGCACGCTGACGCCCGGCCAACCGATCTACGTGATGCTGTATGCCAGCGCGATTGTGTTTTTCTGCTTCTTCTACACGGCCCTGGTGTTCAACAGCCGTGAAACGGCGGACAACCTGAAGAAGAGCGGCGCTTTCATTCCCGGCATCCGGCCAGGGGACCAGACGGCTCGCTACATTGACAAAATCCTGGTGCGCTTGACGCTGGCAGGTGCGGTTTACATCACGTTCGTGTGTTTGCTGCCGGAGTTTCTGATTTTGAAATACAACGTGCCTTTCTATTTCGGCGGCACGTCGTTGATGATTATTGTCGTGGTGACCATGGATTTCATGGCCCAGGTGCAGAACTACATGATGTCGCAACAGTATGAGTCGTTGCTTAAAAAGGCGAACTTCAAGACGTCACTGGGCGGTTAACTGGATATTTGATGGGATATGTCTAAAGACGATGTGATCCAGATGCAAGGCGAGGTTGTAGAAAACCTCCCCAATGCGACTTTCAGGGTGAAGCTGGAAAATGGACATGTTGTACTGGGGCACATCTCGGGAAAAATGCGTATGCACTACATCCGCATCCTCCCCGGTGACAAGGTAACGGTTGAATTGACGCCTTACGATTTATCGCGCGCACGCATTGTTTTCCGTGCCAAGTAAGCACAGAGTGAAAGTTTAGGAGTAATAGAAATGAGAGTTTCAGCTTCGGTCAAGAAGATTTGCCGCAATTGCAAGGTTATCCGTCGCAAGGGCGTTGTCCGTGTGATCTGCACGGACCCACGCCACAAACAGCGTCAAGGCTGATTTCAAGAGTTTTAGAGGACGAACATGGCTCGTATCGCTGGTATCAATATTCCGCCGCAGCAGCACGCCGAAATCGGCTTGACTGCTATCTTTGGCATCGGTCGCACGCGCGCTCGCAAAATTTGCGAAGCATGCGACATCGCCTACGCCAAAAAGGTCAAAGACCTGACCGATGGCGACCTGGAAAAAATCCGTGAGCAGATCGCCCTGTTCACCATCGAAGGTGACTTGCGTCGTGAAACCACGATGAACATCAAGCGCCTGATGGACATCGGCTGCTACCGCGGCTTCCGCCACCGTCGTGGCCTGCCCATGCGCGGCCAGCGCACCCGGACCAATGCCCGCACCCGCAAGGGTCCGCGCAAGGCCGCCGCAGCTTTGAAGAAATAATTGAGAGGTCGTCATGGCAAAATCACCAAGCAATAACGCCGCACAGCGCGTTCGCAAGAAAGTTCGCAAGAACGTGGCCGATGGCATCGCCCACGTGCACGCTTCTTTCAACAACACGATCATCACCATCACGGATCGCCAGGGCAATGCTTTGTCCTGGGCTTCCTCCGGTGGCCAGGGCTTCAAGGGTTCGCGCAAATCCACCCCTTTCGCAGCGCAGGTCGCTTCGGAAGTGGCAGGCCGCGCCGCCATTGAACAGGGCATCAAGAACCTTGACGTTGAAATCAAGGGTCCTGGTCCCGGCCGCGAATCGTCTGTCCGCGCTTTGGGCGCACTCGGCATCCGGATCAATTCGATCGCCGACGTGACCCCGGTTCCGCACAACGGTTGCCGCCCGCAAAAACGCCGCCGCATTTAATCCCCCGTGCCTGGCTGTCCGACGGGTTGTTTCCAGTCCGTCAGATACCAGGCATTTTTACCAAGCCCACCGCCGGCAGGTCACGACCTCCGGCTCCTGCATGTAAATGCAGCAGATGACAAAAGGACACTCAAGTGGCACGTTACCTAGGCCCCAAGGCCAAACTATCCCGCCGTGAAGGCACCGACCTGTTCCTGAAGAGCGCACGCCGCGCCATCAGCGACAAGGCCAAATTCGACTCCAAGCCAGGCCAGCACGGCCGTACCTCCGGTACCCGCACCTCCGACTTCGGCCTGCAACTGCGCGAGAAGCAAAAAGTCAAGCGCATGTACGGCGTGCTCGAGAAGCAGTTCCGCCGCTACTTCGAAGAAGCCGATCGCCGCAAGGGCAACACCGGCGCCAACCTATTGTTCATCCTGGAATGCCGCCTGGACAACGTGGTCTACCGCATGGGCTTCGGCTCGACCCGCGCTGAAGCACGCCAGCTGGTGTCGCACAAGGCCATCACGGTCAACGGCGGTTCGGTCAACATTCCTTCGTACATGGTCAAGGCCGGCGACATCATCGCCGTGCGCGACAAGTCGAAGAAGCAGACCCGCATCACCGAAGCCCTCGAGCTCGCAAAACAGGTCGGCTTGCCCGCCTGGGTCGATGTGAACGCCGACAAGGGCGAAGGCACCTTCAAGAAGGTTCCTGACCGCGACGAGTTTGCCGCCGACGTCAACGAATCGTTGATCGTCGAGTTGTACTCACGCTAATTTTTCGTTCCTGCGATACGGGGCACCGTATCGCCAGGGTGTGCTTCGCCGGCCTTATCGGTGTAACGAACCGAGGGTATTGAGAGGAAGACTGCATGCAGACCAATTTGTTGAAACCAAAAACCATCAATGTCGAGCAGCTTGGCGCCAACCGCGCCAAGGTGACTCTGGAGCCGTTCGAGCGTGGCTACGGCCATACGCTGGGCAACGCGCTGCGCCGCGTACTGTTGTCTTCCATGGTCGGCCACGCCGCCACTGAAGTCACCATCGCGGGTGTCCTGCACGAGTACTCGTCCATCGACGGTGTGCAGGAAGACGTCGTCAACATCCTGTTGAACCTCAAGGGTGTGGTGTTCAAGCTCCACAACCGCGACGAAGTCACGCTGAGCCTGCGCAAGGACGGCGAAGGCCCCGTGACCGCCGCCGACATCCAGACGCCGCACGACGTGGAAATCATCAACCCTGAGCACGTGATCGTGAACCTGTCGCACGGCGGCAAGATCGACATGCAGATCAAGGTTGAAAACGGCCGCGGCTATGTGCCGGGCAACCAGCGCCGCTACGGCGACGAGTCGCCGAAGTCCATCGGCCGTATCGTGCTGGACGCGTCGTTCTCGCCCGTCAAGCGCGTGAGCTACATCGTGGAAAGCGCCCGCGTCGAGCAGCGCACCGACCTCGACAAGCTCGTGCTGGAAATCGAGACCAACGGCGCCGTGACGGCTGAAGATGCTGTCCGTGCCTCGGCCAAGATCCTGGTTGAGCAGCTGGCGGTGTTCGCGCAGCTCGAAGGCAACGAACTGGCCGCGTTTGACGCACCCGTTCAGCGCAGCTCGCAGCAGTTCGACCCCATCCTGCTGCGTCCTGTCGACGAGCTCGAACTCACCGTGCGCTCGGCGAACTGCCTCAAGGCGGAAAACATTTACTACATTGGCGATCTGATCCAGCGCACTGAGAACGAGCTGCTCAAGACCCCCAATCTGGGACGTAAATCGCTCAACGAGATCAAGGAAGTGCTGGCCTCCCGCGGCCTGACGCTCGGAATGCGCCTGGAAAGCTGGCCCCCCGCCGGCCTCGATAAGCGATAATTGAAACAAGATCCCTGAACGGGGTCTCGCACGGGCAGTACCTGATACGGCTGCCTGGATTTTAAAAAAGGAAACACATCATGCGCCACGGACACGGACTACGTAAACTCAACCGCACCAGCGAGCACCGCCTCGCCATGCTGCGCAACATGATGAACTCGCTGCTGCAGCACGAAGTCATCAAGACCACCCTGCCAAAGGCCAAGGAATTGCGCCGTGTGGTGGAACCCATGATCACCCTGGGCAAAGAACCCACGCTGGCCAACAAGCGCCTGGCATTCGACCGCCTGCGCGACCGCGACATGGTCGTCAAGCTGTTCGCTGAAATCGGCCCGCGCTACAAAGCTCGTCCAGGCGGCTACACCCGCATCCTGAAGATGGGTTTCCGCGTTGGCGACAATGCACCCATGGCTTTGGTCGAACTGGTGGACCGTCCTGAAGTGTCGGAAGACACTACCGCTGACGCGGCCAAGGCAGAGTAAGCTACAATACAGATATACCGCGCGGTGGAGCAGCCTGGTAGCTCGTTGGGCTCATAACCCAAAGGTCGTAAGTTCAAATCTTGCCCGCGCAACCAACACGTGAGTCTCCGGACTCACAGCAAAACGCCTGCATCAGCAGGCGTTTTGCTTTCCGGCCCGCATTCATGCGTGCCGTGATTCATGGTCCCCGAACGGCGATGCCGGCATCGCCACTCGAAAGACCGAACACTCAGTCCGGCACCACCGCCGTCACTTCAATCTCCACCTGCGCACGGTCTTCCACCAGGCCCGCCACTTCGACGCAGGTCATGGCCGGGAAATTCTTGCCCATGACCTCGCGGTAGGCTCCGCCCAGCTCCTTGAGCCTGGCGACATACTCCACCTTGTCGACGACGTACCAGGTCATGCGCACCATGTGTTCGGGCCCGGCGCCGCCGGCCTGGAGCACCGCCAGGATGTTCTGCAGCGCCTGCTTCGTCTGTGCGATGAAATCGTCGCTCTCGAACTCCTGCTTCGCATTCCAGCCGATCTGGCCGCCCACGAACAGCAGCGCGCCGCGCGCCAGCATGCCGTTGGCGTAGCCCTTGGGTTCGGCCCAGCCGGGGGGTTGTAGTTTCTTGATCATGCGTCTCCAGGGGATGTTTGTTGCAGATAAGGCAGCAGCGCGCTGCGCAGCGCTTCGGGAATGCGCACAGGCTTGCCGTGGGGAACTTCGGAATAGACGACCACGCCATGCGCCCTGAGCCTGATGTCGCCGGCCTCACCGTGGACTTCGTACTGCATGCCCAGGCTCGAGTTACCGATGCGCGTCAATTCCAGCGTGATCGTGAGCACATCGCCGTTGCGGCACATGCCCAGGAACTCGGTCTTCAGATCCACGATGGGCACGCCGGTGCCGCCGGCGATCAGCTTGTGCTCCGGAAAACCGATGTGCGCCAGAAAGTCTTCCTGCACCTCATGCAGCAGGTAAAAGAACTGCGGGTAAAAGACGATGCCGGCCGGGTCGCAGTGGTGGAAGCGGACGAGCTTGGGAGCGCTGAACTTCATGGCTGGCGCAGCTTGAAGCGTTGCAGCTTGCCGGTCTCGGTGCGCGGCAGCTTGTCCACAAATTCGACCTGGCGCGGGTACTTGAAAGGCGCCAGCGTCGCCTTGACGTGGTCTTGCAAAGCCTTGGCCAGTGTGTCGCCGGCGGCCTCGCCGGGCTTGAGCACGATGAAGGCCTTCACCACCATGCCGCGGTCTTCATCGGGCAGGCCGACCACGCCGCACTCGGCCACGGCCGGGTGCTTGAGCAGCGCGTCTTCCACCTCCGGCCCGGCCACGTTGTAGCCGGCCGTGATGATCATGTCGTCGGCGCGCGCCTGGTAGAAGAAATAGCCATCGGCGTCCTGCATGAAGGCATCGCCCGGGTAGTTCCAGCCGTTCTTCACATAGTTGCCCTGGCGCGCGTCGTCCAGGTAGCGGCAGCCGGTCGGCCCCACGACGGCCAGCTTGCCGATGGTGCCGCGCGGCACTTCCGCGCCCGTCTCGTCTACCACCTTGGCGGTATAGCCGGGCACCACCTTGCCGATGGCGCCGCGGCGCACCTCGGCGCCGGCAGCTGAGATGAAGATGTGGAACATCTCGGTCGCGCCTATGCCGTCAACCATCTCGATGCCGGTGGCGTCCTTCCACAGCTGGCGCGTGGCGTCCGGCAGGCTCTCGCCGGCGCTCACGCACAGCCGCAGGCCGGGCACGCCGTGCTGTTTGGCAAAGGGGGCCATCTGCCGGTAAAACGTGGGCGCGGTGTAGCAGACCGTCGCGCCGACCTGGTTGATGAGCTTGACCATGGCTTCCGGCGTGTAGCCAATCGAAGGGTAATACACGGAGGCGCCCGCCCACATCGGAAAAATCAGCATGCCGCCCAGGCCGAAGGTAAAGGCCAGCGGCGGCGAGCCCACCACGATGTCGTCAGGCTTCGCCTTGAGCACATGGCGCGGCCAGGCTTCGCAGGCAGCCAGCACGTCGCGGTGCGTGTGCACGGCGGCCTTGGGCTTGCCGGTGGTGCCCGAGGTGAAGGCCATCAGCGCGATATCGTCGGCCGCCACCGGGCAGGGCGTGAACTTCCCGTCTTTCTGCGCCGACAGCACGGCCAGCGATCCCGGCGCGTCCATCACATTGAAGGGGACAATGGTGGGCAGCGTGGCGCCCGGCGCCTGCGCCGCCTGCAGTTCCTCCAGCAGGCCGGCATCGCACAAGGCCAGCGCGGGCCGGGCTTTTTCGATGATCTCGCCAAGCTCCTTGGCGCGCAGCAGCGGCATGGTCGCCACCGCGACCAGCCCGGCCTGGACCACGCCCAACCAGGCCAGCGCCATGCCTATCGAATTGCCGCCGCGCAGCAGCACCCGGTTGCCGGGCTTGAGGCCGAAGTCTTCGGTCAGCACCTGCGCAATCCGGTTCACACGCTCCAGCGCGTCGGTGTAGGTCAGCGTGATCTTGTCCGAGCGCAGCAGCGGCTTGTCCGCGCGCCCCTCGCGAAAGGCCTTGTCGAACAGGTGTTGCACGAGGTTGGCCCGCGCCGGGACGCGCAGCTCGGGCAGTGCATACACCATGCGCGGCAGCTGTTCAGGCGGCGGCAGGCGGTCGTGCACAAAGCGGTCCGCCTGCGCGGAGGGCGCCGCGGGCATCGTTTCAGCGGAAGGAAGCTCGGGGTCGAAGACAGAGGTGCTCATGATTGCAGTACGGCCTTTCCAATGATGAGTTGCTGCACTTCGGTCGCGCCTTCGTAAATGCGCAGCGAGCGGATGTCGCGGTACAGGCTTTCCACTTTGGTGCCCACCTTGACGCCCAGGCCGCCGTGCATCTGCAGCGCCATGTCGATGACTTTTTGCGCGTTCTCGGTGGCCGTCATCTTGGCCATGGCCGGCTCGGCGGTGATGCGCGCACCGCTGCCCAGGCGCTCGCTCTCGTCGCGCATCCAGGCGGCGCGGTAGGTCAGCAGCGCGGCCGCGTCGACCAGCGCCGCCATTTCGCCGAGTTTGGCCTGCGTGAGCTGGAAGTCCGCCAGGGTCTGGCCGAACATCTTGCGTTCTTTGGAGAAGCGCACCGCCTCGGCCAGTGCGCGGCGCGCCATGCCCAGCGCGGCGGCCGCCACGGAGGCGCGGAAGATGTCCAGCGTCTGCATGGCCAGCTTGAAGCCGCCGTGCAGCGCGCCCAGCTGCGCATCCTTCTGCAACTTGCAGTGTGCGAACTTCAGCGTGGCCAGCGGGTGCGGCGCCATCACGGCGATGTGCTCGCTGCTGTCCAGGCCCGTGCTGTCGGCGTCGACGATAAAGGCCGTGATGCCGCGCGTGCCGGCCTGCGGGTCGGTCTTGGCGAAGGTCACGTAAAAATCCGCGATGCCGCCGTTGCTGATCCAGGTCTTGCTGCCGTTCAGCGCCCAGCCTTCGCCGGTTTCCGTGGCCGCGGTCGCCATGGCGCCGGCGTCAGATCCCGCATCGGGTTCGCTCAAGGCAAAGGCCGCGATCTTTTTGCCGCTGGCCACCAAGGGCAAATACGCCGCCTGCTGCGACGGCGTGCCCGCCAGCGTGATGGCGCCGCTGCCCAGTCCTTGCATCGCAAAGGCGAAGTCGGCCAAAGGCGAATGAAAGGCCAGCGTCTCGCGCAGGATCACCAGCGCACGTGAATCGAGTTTTTCCAGCGCGCCGCCCAGCGCGCCGTCTTTGCCCGCCGGCACGCAGTAGCGCAGCCAGCCCTCGGCGCCCAGCAGGCTCACCCACTCCTTGCAGGCCTTGCGGTCGTCGCTCTCGTCGATGTGCTGCTGGGGCATCCACCCGGCCAAGCGTGAACCCAGCTCGCGGTGAACCTCGTCAAAAAAAGGCAGCGCCAGGTGGGCGGTCGTCGATTTCATGTTCAATCACCCTGGAACACAGGTTTTTTCTTGGCTGAAAACGCCTTGTAGGCGCGCGTGAAATCCTGCGTCTGCATGCAGATGGCCTGCGCCTGCGCCTCGGCTTCGATCGCCTGGTCCAGCGTCATGGCCCATTCCTGGTGCAGCATGGTCTTGGTCATGCCGTGCGCGAAGGTCGGGCCTTCGGCCAGTTCCTGCGCGAGCTTTTGTGCCTGCGCCAGCACGTCTTGCGGCTCATGCAGCGCATTGAAGAATCCCCATGCCAGGCCTTCCTGCGCGCTCATGGCCCTGCCGGTGAACAGCAGCTCCGAGGCGCGCCCCTGGCCTATCAGGCGCGGCAGCAGCGCGCAGGCGCCCATGTCGGCCCCGGCCAGGCCCACGCGCGTGAACAGGAAAGCCGTCTTGGCCTGGGCCGTGCCCAGGCGCATGTCGGCCGCCAGCGCCATCATGGCGCCCGCGCCGGCGCAGATACCGTCAATCRCCGCAATGATGGGTTGCGGGCACAGGCGCATGGCCTTGATCAGGTCACCCGTCATGCGCGTGAACTCCAGCATTTCCGGCATGGTCATCTTGGTCAGCGGCCCGATGATCTCGTGCACGTCGCCGCCCGAGCAGAAGTTGCCGCCCGCGCCGGTGATCACCACCGTCTTCACGTCGGTCGCACTGTTCAGCGTGCGGAACAGGTCGCGCAGCTCGGCATAGGAATCAAAGGTCAGCGGGTTCTTGCGCTCGGGCCGGTTCAGCGTCAGCGTCGCGACGCCGGCATCGAAGGAGTAGGCGAAATGCTCCGCCTGGTAATGGGCCATCGCGTCGAAATGCGCGCGCATGGGGTTGGCCAGGCCGATGTAGTGTTTCATGTCGTCTCCAGTTTGGTGTCGGCGAGTTGGTTGTGGTGCTGCTTGACCTTGCCCAGCAGCTTGTGCAGTGATTCGACTTCGCGCGGCGACAGGGCCTCGAAAGCCGCGACGATCCAGGCTTCGTGCTCGCTCGCCATCTCGTCGAAGAGCTTGCGCCCGCGCGGCGTCAGGCGCACGCGGTAGGCGCGGCGGTCGCCTTCGACATCCACGCGCTCCACCAGCCCTTCGGCCACCAGCTGGTCGGTGATGCCCGTGACRTTGCCGCCCGTCACCATCATGCGGCGTGACAGCTCGTTCATCTTCAGGCCCTCGGGGCTGCGCTCGAGTTGCGCCATCAGGTCAAAACGCGGCAGCGTGGTGTCGAACTGTTCGCGCAGCTGGGTGCGCACCTGCTTTTCCACCAGCTGCGTGCAGGTCAGCATGCGCAGCCAGAGCCGCAATGCTTCGGGGTGTTCGCTATGGCCTCGTGCTTCCATGTCCATGGGGGTCTCCTGGGTGTTGGCTTTTGCCTGCTATCTCTGTTGTCTATTGCTATTTGCCGGCGGTGGCCTGGCCGCGCTCGGCTTGAGCGGCCTGAACGGCCATCTCTTTCTGTTTGGCGATCTCGCGGTAAAGCTGGTCGCGCCCGCTCAGGTAGGGCTGGGGCCAGTTCACGTGGCGGCTTTGCAGTTTGGCCGCTTCGTGCAGCGTCCAGGCCGGGTCGGCCAGGTGCGGGCGAGCGATCGCGCACAGGTCGGCGCGGCCCGCGGCGATGATGCTGTTGACGTGGTCCACTTCCGAGATCGCGCCCACGGCGATGGTCTGTATGCCCACCTCGTTGCGTATACGGTCGGCAAACGGCGTCTGGTACATGCGGCCGTAGACCGGCTTGGCCGCGCGCGTGGTCTGGCCCGAGGACACGTCAATGAAATCGCAGCCCGCGGCTTTGAACGTGCGCGCAATCGCCACCGCGTCGTCCGCCGTGTTGCCGCCCGGCGCCCAGTCGTGCGCCGAGATCCGCACGCTCATGGGCCGGTGCGCCGGCCACACCTCGCGCATGGCGCTGAACACCTCGAGCGGAAAGCGGCAGCGGTTCTCCAGGCTGCCGCCGTAGTCGTCCGTGCGCTGGTTGGTCAGCGGCGTGATGAAGCTCGACAGCAGGTAGCCGTGCGCGCAATGCAGCTCCAGCCAGTCAAAGCCGGCCTCGGCGGCGTAACGCGTAGCTTGCACAAACTCCGCCTTCACGCGGTCCATGTCGGCACGCGTCATCGCCTGCGGGACCTGGTTGGTCGGGCCATACGCCACAGCGCTTGCCGCCAGCAGCGGCCAGTTGCCGGTCGGCAGCGGCTCGTCGGGCGCTTCCCAGCCGACCTGCGTCGAGCCCTTGGGCCCGCTGTGGCCCAGCTGCAGGCCTATCTTCGCGCCCGCACCGGAGGCATGCACAAAATCCACGATGCGCTTGAAGGCCGTGGCCTGCGTGTCGTTCCACAAACCCGGGCAGCCCGGCGTGATGCGGCCTTCGGGGCAGGGCGAGGTCATTTCCACAAACACCAGCGCCGCGCCGCCCAGCGCCCGCGCACCCAGGTGCACCAGGTGGAAGTCCTGCGGCACGCCGTCCACCGCGCTGTAGGTGGCCATGGGCGACACGACAATGCGGTTTTTTAAGTTGAGTTCGCGCACCTTCAGCGGCAGCAGCATGGGTGGCGGCGCATGGGCAGCATTGCTCTTGGCCAGCCATTGTTCATAGCCTTGCAGCCAGGCCGCATCGCGCACGCGCAGGTTCTCATGGCTGATGCGCTGCGAGCGCGTCAGCAGCGAATAAAAGAACTGTTCGGCCTCCATGCCGCTGTAGCGGTCCACGTTCTCGAACCATTCGGTCGAGTTGCGCGCCGCGTTCTGTATCTTCAGCACCTCAACCGAGCGCAGCGCTTCATAGGCCTGCAGCGCTGCCGTGGCATCGCCGTGCTGGGCAAAGCAGTTGGTCAATTCAATCGCATCTTCCAAGGCCAGCTTGGTCCCACTGCCGATCGAGAAATGCGCGGTATGCGCCGCATCACCCATCAACACAATCGGCACTTGTTTGCCATCGATGGTGGCGTCATGCACCCAGCGCTCGCACACCACGCGAGGAAAACGTATCCAGATCGCCGAGCCGCGCACATGCGTGGCGTTGTTCATCAGCGCGTTGCCGTCCAGGTACTTGGCGAACAGGCGCTCGCAGAAAGCAATGCCGTCCTCCTGGCTCATCTGGTCCAGGCCGTGGGCCTTCCACACCGCTTCCGGCGTCTCCACGATAAAGGTCGAGGTGTTCTCGTCAAACTTGTAGGCGTGCGCGGCGAACCAGCCGTGCTCGGTTTGCTCAAACGCGAAGGTGAAGGCGTCGAAAGTCTTGTGCGTGCCCAGCCAGACAAAACGGCAGGCGCGCAGCTCAACGTCGGGCTTGAAGGTCTCCGCATAGCGGTTGCGGATGCGGCTGTTCAGGCCATCGCTCGCGATCACCACGTCGGCCTTGTACTGCGCCGCGATCGCCTGGTCGTCCTGCACGTCGGTCTCGAACACCAGGTCCACGCCCAGCGCGATGCAGCGCTCCTGCAGGATGTTCAGCAGGCGCTTGCGCCCGATCCCGCAAAAGCCGTGGCCGCCCGAGCGCACGGATCGCCCCTTGAAGAACACCTCCACGTCATCCCAGTGGTTGAAGGCATCGCCGATCAGCTGCGCGCTGACCGGGTCGGCTATGCGCAGGTTGCCCAGGGTCTGGTCCGACAGCACCACGCCCCAGCCAAAGGTGTCGAAAGGCCGGTTGCGCTCCACCACCGTCACCTGGTGGGCCGGGTTCTGCAGCTTCATCAGCAGGGCGAAATACAAACCTGCGGGACCACCGCCCAGGCAAAGAATGTGCATGAAAGCGTACTCTCTGGATTAATCTTGCCTTAATTGTTTAGGTTTAAACTAAATCCGTCAAGCGGGTTTTACCGCAAGGCCTGCAAGACTTTGTGACGGGAAGGCAAGTGGTGGACCGGGAGCCCGGCCCCGGCGCTCAGGGTGCCTGAAAGGCTGCCGCGCGGTAAGTGAGCACTAGCGTGTCTCGGTAGCCTGAATCGGGCTGGTCGTCGGCCGGCAGTATCGGCGTGGTCTCGTGGATCACCCGCGCGTCGTCCAGCAGCAGCGCCGTCAGCGGCTCCCGCATCACAAAACGCACGCCGTGCGGGCCGTTGGCATCGAACACCCGGGTCTCGCCGCCCTTCACGCCGTGGCGCGCCACCATCATCACCACCACAAAGTCCACGCCGTCGCGGTGCGCGCCCTCCGGCGTCGGCCGGCCCACGCCGCCCGCCGTGTCGATGCGGAACTGGTGAGCCTCGATGTGCCAGCGCTCGGCCGGCTGCACCTGGGCAAACAGCTTGCCCAGGCCGGCTATCAGGTCGGTCCACGCCGTGGCGCCCGCCACGGCAGGCTCCACAGGCTCGAACCAGCGCTCAAAGCCGCCGTGCAGCGCGTTGTAATCCGTCGGCTGCCAGTGCGCGCGGTGCGGTGTCTGCACCAGCGTGCCCGCGGCCAGCTCCTGCACAAAACACGAATGCCGGCGCTTGCGGTAATGCCCGCCGTCCTTCAGGTGGGCGTCCGGCGGCAGCCTGTCCCAGGAAGCCGTCAGCGCATTCCAGGCCGGCGCCCAGGCCGCGCCCAGTTCCAGCGTGGCCGTCAGCTCGGCCGGGTTCAGCAGGCTCAGGCCGTCCTGGCTGAGCGCCTGGCGGGCCGACTTGGGGACAGTGGCGATATTGAACATAGGCCGCTATTTTGCTTGAGCCGCGCGGCCCGCCCCGCGCCCGCACCTGCAAAGCCCCACGGCCCCAGGAAGTGAAACCTGCCTACATACACAGGTTCAAAAACTTTCCATAATTTTCCATAATGGCCTGTCTGACCAACTTGAGGAGCTTATACATGATTAACAAATTCAAATCCAAAGACGCCGGCGATGTGAACATCCTCGAAGCCAACGGCCGCAAA
>NZ_JBFUBU010000020.1:0-70087 GCF_056405595.1 Polaromonas sp. P1_G1 | reverse complement strand
GTCCCCGCTCCCGATTGTCCCGTCCTGGCTGGGCCGAGGAGCGCAGAGACAAGCGGATCAGGGCCGGCGWTGTCTGAGCGAAGCGAGTTTAGCCGGACCCCGCTTGGCTCGAGCACCGCAGGTTGCCCGAAGCGAAGCATAGGGACCCAGACTGCGGGTCGCCTTTTCTTTGCTTACTTTCTTTTGGCGAAGCAAAAGAAAGTGAGTTGCTGCCGGCAACCCCGGCCAGCAAGACCAAGAGAAGAGTACAGAGGGGAGGAAGCGCCCCGCCGGAGCAAGACCGGCTCCAATCAGTCCCCAAGATCGACCAAACCTGCCAACTCCACCCCAGCAGGAGCCCCATAGTCCGCCATCACCACAGCCCGGCCAGAATAAGCCGACATCCCACCCAGCAACTCTTTAACAAACGCAATCGAGGGCGCATCGAGCGCGGCAAACGGCTCGTCGATCAACAGCAGGTCGGCACCTGAGGCAAACCCCGCCGCAAGCCACACCTTGCGCTTCGACCCGGTGGACAGCATGAAAATCTTTTTATCCATGTGTGGCTCCAGCCCCAAGCCTTCGACCAAGGGCTCCAGCAGCGCTTCATCAAAACCGGAATAGCGGCCGCCCAGCGATGCGAAGAACTGCGTCGGCGTGAGCTGGTCGAAATCGGCGTTGCGCGGTTCCATCCAGAACAGCTGCCGGCGATAGGCCTCGGGCTGCTCTTTGAGTGAGACACCGTTCAGCTGCAACTCCCCCGCATCCGCAGCCAGGGCGCCTGCCATCAAGCGCAGCAGCGTGCTCTTGCCGCGCCCGTCGCCGCCCTGCACCAGGGTGACACCCGGCGGGATGGTGATGGACAGCTGAGCGAAAAGCTCCACCTTGGGCTTGGGGTAGCTGAAACCTAGACCTTCAATGGCGAGCACGGCAGGATGTTTGATGAGGTATTCCTGTTCAGGGTGGAAAGCCAGCCCATTGTAGAAACGCTTAGGCTGATTTATCGGAATGCCAGTCGCAAGCTATAGTGAAAACCCATCATGATGTTTACCTACTCGCTTCGCCGCAATCCTTGCCTCCTGATCGGCGGCGCCGAATCGGCCTACCGGCATTTCTGCGGCGGTGAGTGCGAAGTCCCCGGGCTGCCGTCGGAATCGCGCTTTGTGCATATCCTGAGCCTTGACCTGCGCGACCCCGCGCTCGCGTTTCTTCAGATCGAGGGGCTGGCGGCTTTGCCCCTGGTCATGGATACGGCACAGGGGTGGATTCACTACTCCGTGACGCAAGCCAGTGGCATCCAGCTTCATGCCGTGCTGCAGAGCGATTCCGAGCCGCTCATGCTGGGGCCTTTGCCACGGCAGCCGCTTTCCGTACTCCCATTCACCTACGAGCAATACCGTGCGGTCTCTTTTGCCTCTGCCGTGTTTGACACTTCCTTTCTCAACCCCCAGGACCGCGAAGCCCTTGAATCGCTGGGGGAGGTGTATTCGCAGATCGGCGGGGCACATGGATTGGGCAACGGGATGTCGGCTCAGTGCATGAACCCGGATTGCCTGGGTTTCCCTAATCACAGCATGCAGGAACTGGCCTCGCTGCAAACCCAGCTTGCCCCGGGCGTGTCGCTGGACTACTGCCCTAATGACCCGGCGCTTTATTTCTTTATCTGCAGGCAATGCAAGTCCATCAGGGGCGAGGTTGCCCTCTGATGCGACCCGTTAACAGGAGCCACCAACATGCCGGACCGCACCATCCCCAGCCTTTATGAATGGCTGGGCGGCATAGAAGCCCTGACCCGCCTGACCACGCGCTTTTACGAGCACGTGAAGAAGGACGACTTACTCGGCCCCGTCTTTGCACACATGGGCGACGAGCATCCGGCCCATGTCGCGGCCTTTCTCGGCGAGGTCCTGGGCGGGCCAACCACGTATTCGGAACAGCATGGTGGCCATCCGCACATGATCCGCCAGCATTTGAACCGTCACCTTGCGCAGGCGCAGCGACGGCGCTGGGTCAGCTTGCTGCTGGAGACAGCGGACGAACTGGGCATGCCCGAGGACCCGGAGTTCCGGTCGGCACTGGTGGGCTACCTGGAATGGGGCTCGCGGCTGGCGGTCATCAATTCGCAGCCGGGCGCCACCGTCGATCCCGATGCGCCCATGCCGCGCTGGGGCTGGGGCGAGGTCAAAGGTCCGTATCTCGGCTGACGTTTATAAATGCCATCAGTACCTCAAATGCCCTTGCGGGGCTTGCACCAGGATCGGTTTTCATGAGGAGCCGGTGGGGATGGATTCTTGTCATGAGCCTGTCGGTCAACGTATTCGCCGCGCCCGGAACCGACATCCCCTGGCTATGGGACCGAACCTGGCCCAGCCAGTTTCAATCGCCGGAGCTGGCTCTGCTGGTGCACAACATCGAACTGCGTGGAACTTCCTTGCGGGAACGGCCGCGCTTGCAAATCCCGGTGCTGGCCCCGTCGACTCGTGTGACACCCGTCGTGCATGTGGAGTTCAACTTGCTGGAGCCTCCCGTGCAACCTGGCGCCTTCAACGAAGCTATCCGGGATGCGGTGGTGTCGGCGGCCCGCATGTCCACCTCGGGATGGGTGCAACTGGACTATGAAGCCAGGCCGCGTGGGCGCGAGGCCTATTTGCAGCTGGTCCGCAGCATCCGCCAGGCCTTGCCCGCAAAAGTACGTTTGAGCGTCACGGCTTTGGCATGGTGG
The DNA here is from genome assembly GCF_056405595.1 of Polaromonas sp. P1_G1. Classification (NCBI taxonomy): domain Bacteria; kingdom Pseudomonadati; phylum Pseudomonadota; class Betaproteobacteria; order Burkholderiales; family Comamonadaceae; genus Polaromonas; species Polaromonas sp. P1_G1. Next base: position 67,386 of record NZ_JBFUBU010000020.1, on the reverse strand, counting down.
TGCCAGGGAGGCGCATGGCTGGACACCATTGCCGCCGATGAGGTCGTGCCCATGATGTTTCGCATGGGGCCTGATGCGCATCGTTTGCGYAGCCTGCTGCGTGAGCAGCCCGGGAAGCTCCACCCGCGCTGCCGGGGGCCGGCGGTAGGATTGGCGCGGCAGGAGCCGCAGCTAAACGATATCTCGCAGCGCTACCCCCGGCGCTACTGGTTTGATTACAACGGATGGAAAGACCCCCATTTATGGCCAACGGAACTACCTTGATGAGACTGGCCGCCTGCGGTCTGCTGGCACTTGCCCTGACCGGTTTTACCCTTCCCGCGGCCCAGGCCAGCGGAGCCGACGGTCCCAGCGACGATTTTGTTTCCCGTGTCCAGCCGGATGTTCGCCTGGAGCGCTATGAAGCGGGTTCACTGGGCGTGGTACTTACGAGCTATCCCCGGGTATTCCTGTATCCGGCCTGGCGCGCCATTGTTCGTGGCACGCCCGTAGTCGCCGCGCCGGCTTCGTCATCCGGCGCCTCCGCCATGGGCCCGCTGGAAAAGGCCTGCTGCGACAACAGCTCCGAAGAATACGCAAGCCTCACCAACCCGCTGTCTGGCCCCAACCAGTGGTTGGCGGCGCGCCTTGCCCTTGCCGGCGCACCGCCCCGCGTGGCGCCTGCGATCTGGCGCACCGAATACAGCGACCCGTGGACCAGCTACCGCAACTGCCCCGACCCGGCTTGGGCCGCCGCGGCCGCCAACCTGAAAACCCTGCAATCACGCGGGGATGCCACGCCGGCGCGTTTGCAGGCCTGGGTCGCCGCGCAAGATGCGGTGTTCGAGTTTTGCGACTATGTGGCGGGCGCCCCGCCGAAGTTCAGCAAACCGCCGCCCTCGCCGCCCCAGATCCCGGCCTTGCTGCCTGATGGTGAACCTGTTGCATGGCGGCAATGGCGCGAGTATCAAATCGCGTCCGCTCATTTCTATGGTGGGCGCCTGGAAGAAGCGGAAGCGTTGTTCACAAAGATCGGCACCCAAAGCGGGCATCCGATGCAGGCCTGGGGCGAATACCTGGCTTTGCGCACCAGCCTGCGCCGGTTGACGCTCAGCCCGGTTTGGGACGCCGCGTTGCGCAAACTGCTGGACGGGCAGGGCACGCCGGAGCAGAAGAAGACTGCCCGCGAAGTCTTCAACAACCACCGCGACACCTGGCAACAGGCGCAGCTGGCCGTGCTCACCGCGCGCGGCAATCGCATCCTGGCCAAGCCGGCCCTTCAGCCCGTGCACGAGCCTGTCCGCGCCACGCTGCGCCGCGCCGCATTCCTGCTGACACCGGTGCAGCGCTTTGCCCAGCTCAGCGATCAGCTTGACGACATGCAGGCCGACCCGCACACCAACGATGCGCTGGCGGACTGGCGGCGGTTGGCCAACGACCTGGTGGACGGCCCAGCCCCGCCTGTCGAGGCGATGCGTGCAAAGCATGCGTGGTTTGACTGGATGCGCACCCTGCAGGGCTGCGAAGGTACGCTGGCCCGTAGCGACACTGTCAATTGCCAGGTTGAGAGCGCGCACGCCCTGGCGCGCTGGGAGGCCGCCGGGAAGGCGGTGCGCGGCGAGTCCGCTGCCTGGCTGGTCGCCGCGCTGGCGACCGCTGCCGAACCAAGACCCGAACTTGTGCAGGCCGCCGAGCGCGTTGCGGAGACGGCGCCTGAGTATTTGACGGTGCAATACCACCTGGTTCGCCTGCAGCGAACAGCCGGCCAGATCGATCAGGCGCGCAGCCGTGCGGATCGCCTGCTGGTCAAAGCGCCGCAAAGCACCAGCGCCATCAACTTGCTGCGCCGTGAGCGCTTTGCCATGGCGACGGGTCTGGAAGATGCCTCACGGTTTGTGCAACGCCGAGTGACAAGCCAAAGCAACCCCGACACAGGGCAAACCGCTCTGGCATCAGCGGCTGAGGAGGAAGCCGCCCAGGTCGATGAGGATGGCGGGCGCTGGCTCAATGAACGCCTGAGCGCGGCGGAGCTGCTCAAGCTCAGCGAATCCAGCGTACTTTCGCGGCCTTTGCGGATCAGCATGGCAACGGCCGCCTGGTGGCGCGCGGACTTGCTGGGGAAGTCCGCACTGGCCAATGCGGCGGCCGAGCGCAGCGCGGCCTTGTTGCCGCGCTTGGGCGGCCTGGCAAAAAACTACGTGGCCGAAAATAATTCCGAGGAGAGGCGGCACCTGCTGGTAATGGCGTCCCTCACGGATTCGCTGTCGCCGCTGGTTTCCGCCATGCCTGTTGCGGCAAGGAATCAACAGGCTCCACAATCCCGGGAGGACGTCACAGCCAGCGCCTGGTGCAGCATCGGTCCGGAGGGCTCGGGCAATACAGCCGCCCGGTCGCTTCGTGAACCGGATGGCCCCAAGCCGCAAGCTGACAGCGGGCAGGAAGTGGCCGCCGAGATGGCCGCCTTTCGCAAAATTCCGCCGGCCACCAGTTTTGTCGGTGCTCATGTTCTCAAGCGCCTGGAGCTTCGGCCTGCCGATCCAGACCTGCCGTGGCTGCTTTATGTCACGGTGCAATCCACGCGCGGAGGCTGTGTCGGCCGTGACAACGCGGCGCTTTCACGCACCGCGCACACCAAGCTACACCTTCTTTATAAAAAGAACGAATGGGCGCAAAAGGCGCCTTATTGGTACAAATAGGGACGGCGAAAAACCATTGTGTGTGACTCAGTTCCTTGCCTGCACGAGCAGTCGCGCGTTTTTCGGCAACTCCGCGAGCAACACGACCTGCCCGGGCGTGACCACGCGGTCCGCCTGAAACCGGTCTTCGGACGCCTCTTCATCCCGCTGCCAGCGAATCGTCAGCGCATGGCCTTGCACCTTGAGGTCGATCTCAAACGACGGCCAGTGCGCCGGCACACACGGCGACAGCGACAGTTCACCCTGCCGCACGCGCAGGCCCAGGATGTTTTCGATGGCGGCGCGGTGCAGCCAGGCGGCTGAGCCGGTGTACCAGCTCCAGCCGCCGCGGCCCACATAAGGCGCGCTGCCATAGATGTCGCCGGCCATCACGTAGGGCTCCAGTTCATACACGGGTCCGCGCAGCGGGTGTTCGCTGCGGTGGGCGGGGCTCAGGGCCTGGAAGCTCTCCCATGCGGCTTCGGCGTCGCCGGTGGCGGCCTGAGCCATCATGGCCCAGACGGCGGCGTGTGAATACTGTCCGCCGTTTTCGCGCACGCCGGGCGGGTAGGCCTGGATGTAGCCGGGGTTGTCGGCCGAGTGCTGCAGCGGCGGCGTGAGCAGGCGCAAGAGGCCGGCCTCGGGGTCGACCAGCTGTTCGTTCATGGCCTGCATGGCGGGCACCGTGAATTCATCGGTGGAGGCGCCGGACAGCACGGCCCAGGCCTGGGCGATCAGGTCTATGCGGCATTCGCTGTTGGCGGCGGAGCCCAGCGGTGCGCCGTTGTCAAAGAACGCGCGGCGGAACCAGGCGCCGTCCCAGCCGTCCTTGTGCAAGGCGCTGATCCAGCCCTGGCGCGCGGCCAGCCAGCTGTCGGCGCGTTTGTCGCCGCGCGCGCGGGCCAGAGGCTCGAAGTCCTGCACCACGCGGCACAGAAACCAGGCCAGCCACACCGATTCGCCGCGGCCTTCGTGGCCGACGCGGTTCATGCCGTCGTTCCAGTCGCCGGTGCCCATCAGCGGCAGGCCGTGGGCGCCGGTGGCCAGGCTTTTGTCGATGGTGCGCGCGCAGTGCTCGAACAGCGTGGCCGTTTGTGCGCTGGTCTGCGGCGCGTAATAGGCGTCTTCGGCGCCCTCCGGGATCGCCGGGCCGTCAATGAAGGTGACCTCCTCGTCGAGGATGGCGGCGTCGCCGGTCACCGCGACATACCAGGCGCAGGCATAGGGCAGCCACAGCAGGTCGTCGGAAAAATGCGTGCGCACGCCTTCGCCGCCGGGCGCGTGCCACCAGTGCTGCACGTCGCCTTCCGGGAACTGGCGCGAGGCGTTGAGCAAAATCTGCCGGCGCAGGCGATCGGGCTCGATGAGGGCGAAGGCCATGGCATCCTGCAGCTGGTCGCGAAAGCCGAAGGCGCCGCCGGCCTGGTAGAAGCCGGCCTTGGACCACAGGCGAGAGGCCAATGTCTGGTAGAGCAGCCAGCGGTTGGCCAGGGCATCGAACAAAGGGTCGGGCGTGCGCACTTGCAGCTTGCCGAGCAGGCCGGACCACCAAGCCTTGACCTCGTCAAGCGTTTGCGCGGAATCACGTGCCTGCCAGTTGCGGGCCAGTTGCTCGGCGGCTGCCGGATCGGCGGCGTGGCCGAGCACGAAGGTCAATGTCAGGCTCTGGCCCGGTGCCAGCGTGAAGTGGCCCGCCAGCGCAGCGCAGGGGTCCGCGCCCCCTGTGGCGCTTTGTCCCAGCGCGGCGGGAATCACCAGCCGGCCTGTGGCGTCGAAGAACTCGCTTCGATCGCAGGTCCACTGCAGCGGGCCGGGCAAGCCGGCGACGGACAAAAAGGCCGTATTGCCGCCGAAGCCGGCGCGGCTTTCACGTTGTTTGGCGAGCACGGCGGTGAAGGCCGCGTCGTCGGATTTCCAGGCGCGGACGGTGCGGCGTTCGTGGCGCCCCGCGCCCATTTGCCACTCGACCATGGCGAGCGCGCGCAGCCGGCGCGTTTCGCCGTCCTGGTTGTGCAGTTGCAGTTGCACAAGCTTGACGGGCTCGCTGATGTCGGCGAAATACGTGGTCTCTACCTTCAGCGCACCGTGCAGGGATTCAAAGGCGGAATAGCCCTGGCCGTGGCGCACGCGGCAAGATGCGCCACTGTCGGCGCAAGCGCTCAAGGGCAGCAGTGCCTGCGTGTCCAGGTCCTGCAGCAGGTAGTGTTCAAAACAGGGGTCGGCCACCGGGTCGTTGGACCAGGGCGTGAGTTGGTGCAGCCGGCTGTTGACGGCCCAGGTGTAGCCGGCGCCGGCTTCAGAGACCTGGAAACCGAAGGCGGCATTGGCGATGACGTTGACCCAGGGGCGAGGCGGGCGATGGGCATCGTCCACCACAAACTGAAATTCGCCGGTGGCGGCATCAAAGTGGCCTTGCGGCGCTTGCGCGGTGCCGGCGGCGTGGGGCGTGGGCGGCAGGGCCCCGGCGGGCGTGCCGGTGCGCTGCGGGCTGCCGATGGCCTGAAGCGCCGCGGCCTGCTGCCCCAGCGGCCGGCCGTCGGCCACGAGGATGACCCGCGCCAGGCCCGTGAGGGCGGCTTTCTCGGAGGGCACGATCTCCTGCTCGCGCAACAGGAAAAAGCCGCCGGCGTCCCGGCCCGGAAAGCTGTTTTCAGCCTGCCGCAGCGTGCGGTCGCGCAGGGCAAGGATGTCGCGCTGCAGCGGCATCAGGTAGGAGTTGACTTCGCTGTTGAGGATCACCACGTCGGCGGCCAGGCCGCAAAAACTCCACCAGGGCTGGGCCTGCAGCAGGGAATGCACCAACGCCATGCCGTTGCTGGAGTGGATGAGTACCAGCACGATGGGTTTGTCGCCGGAAATCCCGAAGCGCCAGAGCTGGCGTTGGTCCACCAGACCGCGCTCGCCCACCGGGCGGGTGCAGCTGTACATCAGCGCGGTGTTGAGGTCTTGCAGCGCGGCGTTTTCCTCGGGGTCCACGCCGAGGTCGCGCAGCCGTACCTGGGCCAGCGTGGCGGCCATGCGGGTGGCGCGTTCCACGTGCATGGGCTGCAGGTATTTGTCGATGCGGGCGGCCAGCTCGTCGGTGTTGGGCGCGGCGGCGGTGGCAAAGCTGAGCCTTGCCACACCGCCGGCCGGGATGCGGATGCGCACGCGCAGCCCGGCGACCGGGTCCAGCCCGTTGATGGGCGTGCCGCCTTCGCCGTGGATCTGCGTTTGCAGCGCGGGCTCCGCGGGGCCGCGGTTGCGCCCCAGGAAGCTACGGCGGTCGGCGATGAAGTCGATGGACCGCACGTTGGCCTCGGAATCCGCCAGGAAGTGCGCCACCGCCATGGCCGGGTCGCCTTGCAGCCGGGCCTTGCGCGTCAGCAGCAGGGCGCGCCATTCGGCATGCCACTGGGTTTCGATGAACAGATTGGAAAAAGCCGGATGGGCTTCGTCGGCGCGCGGGTCGGTCAGCACGGCCTCAAAACATGACACGACGTCCAGCGTGATATCGGCGCTGGAGACGTTGTGCAGCGTGACGGTGCGTATTTCGGTGTCGTCTTCGGGGCTGACCAGCACGGTGGTACGCATTTCCAGCTGCTCCGATGCCGCATCAAACTGCACGCGGTCGGCCAGGAAGGTGGCCTTGTAGCGCCAGTCCGGGTGCGGCGCGGGATGCAGCGTGAGGGACGAGAGCCGGTCTTGCCCCGCCGGGCGCAGGTAAATGAAGGTGCCGCAGGCATCGCGCAGCAGGTCGTCGCGCCAGCGCGAAATGTTCCAGGTCTTGTCGCCGCTGCGCCAGCGGCTGACGCCGGCGCCGTTGGCGCGCAGGGCCACGCTGTAGCGCCCGTTCGACAGCAACTGGGTGGGCTGCCAGCCGGGCGCGGCGGGGTCCAGCTCGCGCGAGTGGTAAAGCTGGGTCCGGGCCGCGTCGTCCGGCTCGGGCAGGGCGCGGGGATCGGCGCTTTCGATGATCTGGCGCGGCGTCTTTTCATGCAGCAGCGACTCAAAGGCCTGCATCAGCGGCGCCGAGGAGAACCAGCGCCGTGGTGCTTCATCGCACAGCACGTTGCACAGCGCCACCAGCGACATGCCCTGGTGGTGCGCCATGAAGGTGTTGACCAGGCTCATGGCCTGCGCGCCGGGCTGGCGCGCGACGGTGAAGTCCAGCGCGTCGGCAAAACCATACTCGCCGCGCGCGCCCCACTGTTCAAGCTGGCGCAAATTGGCCGCGGCTTCGCGCGGCATGAACTGGGTCGCCATGATGCTGGCATAGGGTGCGACCACGCGGTCCGTGGGCGGCGTGCGGCGCAGGGCCAGGCGCGGCACGCCGAAGGGCGAGTACTGGAAGGCCAGCGTGTGGTCCTGGGCGAAATAGGCCGATTCCGAGACGCCCCAGGGCAGGCCCTGGGATTCGCCGTAGGCCTGCTGCTCCTTGACCGCGGCCAGGCCGGAGATGTGCAGCAGGCCCTCGTCGGGCTCCATCATCACCAGCGAGGGCATCAGGTATTCAAACATCGAGCCCGACCAGGACTTGAGGCCGGGCGTGACGCCCACGGTCAGGAAGGCCCGGCCCAGCGCCTGCCAGTGGCGCCGGGGCACGTCGCCTTTGGCAATCGCCAGGAAGCTGGTGAGGCGAGACTCCGATGCCATCAGGTCGTAAAAGCTCGCGTCCAGCGCCTGCTCATGCACGCGCAGGCCGATGTGAAAGAGGTGGCGCTTGGTGCTGTAAAGGCCGCTGAAGTCCATGGCCATGCACAGTTTTTCGCAGCGCTCGCCGAGCGCCATCAAGCGGGCGGCTTCAGTCGGCCCGGTGCCCGCCTGGGCCGCCAGCAGGCGAAGGGACTGCGCCACCGCCAGCAGGTGGCCGGCGAGGTTGCCGCTGTCCACGGTGGAGACATAGGCCGGCTGCAGCACCTGCAGCGTGCGCGTTTCATACCAGTTGAAGAGATGGCCGTTGTGCTTGGGCAGGGCTTCCACCGTGTCCAGCGTAGCGGCCAGCCGCCTGGCCATTTCGGTGCCGGTGATCCAGCCGAATTCGCGCGCGCAGGCCACGGCCATCAGGTACAGGCCGATGTTGGTGGGCGAGGTGCGATGGGCCAGCGTGGGCTCGGGCTCCATCTGCAGGTTGTCGGGCGGCAGGTGCTGGTCTTCGGGGCCGACCACGCGCTCGAAGAAGCGCCAGGTCTGGCGCGCGAGCTTGAGCAGGTAGTCGCGGTCGGCGGCGTTCAGCGCGCCGTGCGGCGCGGCCGCGGCCGGCTGGCTGCCCCACCAGGCGACCACCGGCGCCAGTGCCCACAACAGGAAGAGCGCGGGGCCGGCCACCGGATGGGGGCTCCAGGCCGCCGCCACGGTGAGCGCGGCGCAGGCGAAGGATACGGCGGCGTGGCCGCGCACAAAGGTGCCCAGTGTGTATTGCGCCGAGGCCTGCGCCTGGGCGGCGGTGGTCCATTGCAGCAGGCGCCTGCGGCTGAAGGCCATGCGCCAGAGGGCCCTCGCCACGGCGTCAGCCATGAGGGCGGCCTGCACCGCCAGCTGGCTGAACTGCCAGGCCGCCTGCGCCAGGCTGCGTCCCACGTCGCGCATGCCAACGTCGAAAAAATGCAGCCAGGCGATGCCGCGGCGCGTGGGAATCAACCCCGCCAGTGCGCCCATCAGCGGGCCGGCCAGGAAGGCCAGGAAACTCAGGGCCAGGGCGGTGCCCAGCGGCAGCGCACCGGTAAACACCACCCAGGCCAGCAGCGCGAAGCAGGCCGGCGCGAGCAGCGAGCGGCGCAGGTTGTCCGCCATGCGCCACAAGCCCAGGGCATCTATGCCGAAGGCGGCGGGGCGCAGCATCAGCGGCAGCAGCTGCCAGTCGCCGCGCGTCCAGCGGTGCACGCGCGAGGCCGCCACGCCGGCATGGTGCGGGTGGTCTTCCATCAGCACGACATCGCCCGCATAGCCGCAACGCGCGATGCTGCCTTCGAGCAGGTCGTGGCTCAGGATGGCGCCTTCGGGCAGCCGGCGGTCCAGCACGGCGTGCACGGCCTCGACATGCAGCAGGCCCTTGCCGGTGAAATTGCCCATGCCGAACACGTCCTGGTAGAGGTCGGAGGTGCCGCTGCTGTAAGGGTCCAACCCGCGCTGGCCGGCAAAGAGGCTATGGAATACCGATCGCTCGTGGTGCGCCGACAGCGGCGTGGCCACGCGGGGCTGCAAGATGCCGTAGCCGGCGGTCACACGCCGGGTTTTGCGGTCGACATGCGGGGTGTTGAGCGGATGCGCGGCAATTGACACGAGTTCGCGCAGCGACCCCGCGGGCAGGGTGGTGTCGCTGTCCAGTGTGACCACGTAGCGTGTGCCCTCGGCCAGCCGCATGTCGGCGCCGACGGGCAGGAAGCCGGGGCCGGAGCGCTGCGCCAGGTGGCGCAGCAGCATCTCGAGCTTGCCGCGCTTGCGCTCCCAGCCAATCCAGCGGCGCTCGCTGGCCGACCAGGTGCGCGGGCGGTGCAGCAGCACAAAACGGGCGGGCGCGCCCTGGGCCACGGGGTAGGCCGCGTTCAGGGCACGCAGCCTGGCCAGCGCGTCGTCGAACAGCGCCTGGTCGCCTGGCGTGCGTTCGGTGTCGGCGTCGGCCCAGTCGGTGAGCAGGGCGAATTGCGCGTTGGCCTCCCGGCTGGCCAGCCAGTGCAGATGCAGGCGGTGCGCCAGTTCGCCGTTGGCTTCAATGGACGACAGCATGGAAGGGATCACCACCAGCACGCGGTGCTCGGGCGGAATGCCGGCGCTGAAGTCCAGGCGCGCCAGCGGCTGTATGCGGGTGGATTCGGCGATCAGGCGATGCATCAGCGCGACGACGGCTTCGGAGGCCGGCCAGGCCATGAGGAACACCGCCACCCAGGCGGGCCAGGGCAGCAGCAGCACGGTCAGCGGATGAAGCGCCCAGGTGAGCAGCGCGGCGGTGCCGGCGGCCCAGGCGGCCGCGAACAGGGGCAGGCGCCAGGCGCGCGGCGTTTCGGTGCTGGGCAAAGCCTTGCGCGGGCCGGCCGCGGGGCGCAGCGCGGCCTCGAGCATCGGGCGGCCCGGGCCTATCAGGTAGTAGCCCGCGGTGCGCGCGACCATGGAGTTGTTGGGCAGGCGTGCCGCGGCCAGAACGGCTTCGGCGACGGCGCGCTCGGATTTTCCGCTTTGCTGCGCCAGCCGCTCCATGGCGCGCGTGATCTGCTGGCGCGTCATCTCGCTTTCCCGTGAGAAGCTGGGCAAGCGGCGCAGCACCTGCAGGGAATGGCTGACGGGCTCGATCAGTTCGACCCATTCGACTTGTCCGATCAGCCGCAAGGTGGTGATGATGTTGCTGACGGTCAGGTTGGCGGCCACCTGCACGGTTTGCCCTTCGCCGATCATGCCCAGGGCGTCGGTGCAGTGCCGTTCCGCCCAGCGGACCAGCAGGAGCGCGGGGTGCAAATCGGGTTCGGCGCGCTCAACGGGCATGCGCTGCCACAGCTGGGTGAGGTAGCTGCGCTCCAGACCGTGGGCCTGCATCAGGGCCAGCAGTTCGTCGAGATCGCGCAGGCTCAGGGCGTCGGCTTTGTCCCAGGCGGCGTGGGCCACCTCGCGCGCGACCTTGTTCCAGGCGATGCGGTCGGCCATGCGGCGCAGGTTTTCCAGCAGCACCACGCGCAGGGTGGTGGGCAGAGCCCAGAGTTCGCCGAGGTTGAGTTCGCTGACCTCCTGGTAGGCATGCAGGAAGGCGGTGAAGAGCACGGGGTCCAGCACGCTGTCGGTGTGCGCCACGTAGGCCCAGGCGATGCCGTAGACGCGCGGCAGGCCTTGCAGGGGTTTGTCCGCCAGCTTGGGCAGGTCGGCGTAATAGCGATGCGGCACGCCCTCCTGGATCTGCTGGAGCTGCGCCTCCACCAGGTGAAAGTTGTCGAGCAGCCATTCGGCCGCGGGCGTGACGTAGTGGCCGCTACGCGAGGTCAGCGCGATGTAGTCGTAGGCCAGGCGTATGGCGGCGATGTTCTCCTGCACGCGCGGGAAGAACGGCGGGCCGCTGTGCTCGCTGCCGGCGGGCAGCACGGGTTGCGCGGCGGCCAGGCTGCGGCCGTGCTCTTCAAAGCGCTGGGCACCGAACAGTTCGGCGCGTATCGGTTGCTGTATGTCGCTGCGATGGCCGCTCAGGAGTTGCCGGGCGTAGGCGCTTAAGGTGTCCAGCCGCTCAAGGACAGCGGTAGCCACGCGCTCAGGCTAGCGCCAGCAGGCCGAGGCAGATCGCCACGATAAGCGCGACCGTCACGATGCGCGGCGAGACCACCGAATGCGCGGATTGCAGCCCGGTCTGGAGCGTGAAGAAGCGGCCGCGCGAATGCGCGCACTGGTCCATGTGCGACGCCAGGTCGGCGGCGTCGGTGGAAACAAAATCGGTGTGAAGGGCCGACGGCCTGTCGGCCATGATCTCCAGGGTGGTCATGATTTTGCGCTCCGGGGTGGGGAGCACGGCGACGCGGGATGCCGCATCGCGCCGTGCTGTCTCCATCCTAGGGAGCGCGGCCCGGCGGCGCCATCGGAAGAGGCTGGAGTTGGTCTAGGACAAAGCCTACAGCAGGCGGTTTTTGAGCATTCTGCGGATGCGCCCTCTGCATGGGTTTGCTGGCCGGGGGTAGCCCGGCGGCTACTCACTTTTCTTTTGCTTCGCCAAAAGAAAAGTAAGCAAAAGAAAAGGCGACCCTGGTTGCTGCGTCCCTTCGCTGCGCTACGGGCAACCTGCGGTGCTCGGTTCAGGCGGGGTCTCGCTAAACTCGCCTTCGGCTCAAACAACGCGATCCCTGATCCGCCTGAACCTGCGCTCCTCGGCGCATCCACAAGGGGTGGGGAAGGAATACCAAWWCCAAATACYTGAAGAAACAAGGACTCGCCRWGGCGAGTCCTTGTTTGTCTTGGTTTGTTCTTTGGTATCTTTCTTCTGTTCCCGATTTCGAYTCCGCTCCCGCTTGCCCCGTCCTGGCTGGGCCGAGGAGCGCAGASRYARGCGGATCAGGGATCGCGCTTGTYTGAGCGAAGCGAGTTTGCGCGAGACCCCGCCGTAGTCGAGCACCGCAGGTTGCCCGTAGCGAAGCGTAGGGACCCAGACTGCGGGTCGCCTTTTCTTTGGTGACTTTCTTTTGGCGAAGCAAAAGAAAGTTACTGGCCGCCGGGCCACTCCCGGCCAGCAAGCCTTATCAAAGGGCAAGGGCGCGCAGGCCGGCGCAAGACCCGGCCTCAAGAAGGAACATTCACTACCCGCTCATCGTCCGGGATGAGGGGCGTCCCCTCATCAGGCTCCACCGGTAACTCCAGCGCATCGTCATCGTCCGGCGCCTCTTCGGGCGGGCCGTGCCGCGGCTGGCCGTTGTCGGCCGAGCCGGTTCTCAATGCGGGTCTGGCTATCCTGGGCATGATCTTCTCCTTGGCTCTGGTTGGGCGACGCCTCTAGACGCTTGGGGCGATGATGCGCGAACGGGCGGCGCGGCCCGCCAAGCCAAGCGGCTGTTTCTCTGTCAGTGCAAGCCGACAAGCCGTGCACTGCCGTAACACTCTGTTGTCCTACACCCGGCCTGTCTTCCGGCGCACAGCTTGTTGCCGTGCGCCTGCCTACAGTCGAAAGAGACGGCGACGGCCCGCGTGCATGGCCTGTCAATCAAGCAGTTCTCTCTTGGTTCTCTCTTGCGCCTTCTGCCTATTGTGTGGAATTTTTTTGAAAGAAGCATCATGGACAAAACCACAGCATCCTCCGCCAACGGCAATCCCATCCAGCGCGGCGTCGAGTCCGCCGGCGCGGCCCTCCACAGCGGCATCGACAAGGTGGCCGATCCGGCGCGCAGCGCGGTGGACCGTGCTTCCTCGGCGGCGCATCAAGGCGTCGACAAGCTGGCGGGCACCGCCAGCAATGTGGCCGACCGCTTTGCCGACCAGACGCGCCGCATCAGCGAAGCGCCGGCGCATGCGCTGGAAGTTTCGAAATCCTGGGTGCAGGAAAGGCCGCTGGAAGCCGTGGGTGCTGCCCTGGCGATTGGCTTTATCCTGGGGCGGCTGACCGCGCGCTGAGTCTCGCCTGCAACTGAAGCCAAGCCGCCTGCGGGCGGCTTTTCTTTTGCGTAGCGGAATTTGGGTAAGAACTTGGGTAAAGTGGGCGGCTCTTCCTCGGCGCGCCACAGCTACAACACCATGCGCCGGATGCCTCTGACACCCACTGCGGCTCATTGCCGCGGCCCTGACGAAAAAGAATACCTATGGCCAGCAGCCTGCTCGCACTGATTGACGACATCGCCACCGTGCTGGACGACGTGGCGCTGCTTTCCAAAGTCGCCGCCAAAAAGACCGCCGGTGTGCTGGGCGACGACCTGGCGCTCAATGCCCAGCAGGTTTCGGGCGTCAAGGCCGACCGCGAACTGCCGGTGGTCTGGGCCGTGGCCCGGGGCTCTTTCATCAACAAGGCCATCCTGGTGCCGGCGGCGCTAGCCATCAGCGCTTTCATACCCTGGGCGGTGACGCCGCTGCTGATGGTGGGCGGCGCCTTTCTCTGCTACGAGGGTTTTGAAAAACTCGCGCACAAATTCATGCACAGCGCGCACGAGCAGGCCGCCGAGCACGAGGCGCTCACGGCCGCGCTGTCCAATCCCGCGGTGGACCTGGTGGCGCTGGAAAAAGACAAGATCAAGGGCGCGGTGCGCACCGACTTCATCCTGTCGGCCGAGATCATCGCGATCACGCTGGGCACGGTGCAGGCCAGCCCTTTCATCACGCAGGTTGCGGTGCTTTGCGGTATCGCGCTGCTCATGACAGTGGGGGTGTACGGCCTGGTGGCCGGCATCGTCAAGCTCGACGACGGCGGGCTCTACTTGAACCAGCGCGCGGGCGAGGGCGCCTGGCCGCGCCTGCAGCGAAGCACGGGGCGGGCAATTTTGTGGGCCGCGCCCTGGCTCATGAAGGGGCTGTCGGTGGCTGGCACGGCCGCGATGTTCCTGGTGGGCGGGGGCATACTCACGCACGGTTTCGCGCCCCTGCACCACTTCATTGAATCGCTCACGCAGCAGGTGGCGGCCGGCGCGGGCGCTTTCCTGGCCGCGCTCACGCCGCTGTTGATGGACGCGGTGGTGGGCCTGGTGGCGGGCGCGCTGGCGCTGATGCTGGTCAGCCTGGCCAAGCGGCTGCGGCCGCGCGCTTAAGAAGCGTCCGACTTGCCCGGGCGGGCCGGTTTTTCCGGTGATTCGTTCTTGTGCTCCCGGGCTTCCCCGGTGGGCTGCTCGTCCGGCACGGGAAATGGCCAGCGCCCCTTTTGCTGGGGTGGCGAGGGCAGGGCGGCTTCCCGGGCCCGCTGCTCAAGTGCTCTGCGGCTTTCGGCATCGGGCGCAGGTGCTTTCAATCTTGGCATGGAGGCTCTTTCGCAAACAGGATGGCAGGATGAAGGACTGAAGGACGGCATCAGGCAGATGCCAACCTTAATCTTCTCGCACCGCACACCCTGTAGGCTGGCAGTGACGCCGCCTGTAGGAGATGCCGGGGACGCTGTTACTCGGCGAGCGCTTCGGCAGCGGGCTGGGCGCGCGTGATGCGTCCCGGCAGCGTGCTCTTGCGCTGGATCAGGTCGTGCTTGGCGAACAGCTCCGCGATCCAGTCGACAAAGACACGCACCTTGTTGCTCAGGTGGCGGTTCGGCGGGTAAACCACGTGGATGGGCTTGGCCTCGGAGCACCAGCCGTTGAACAGCGGCTCCAGCGCTCCGCTGCTGATGTGGTGCTGAACCAGGAAGGTCAAGGTCTGCAGCACGCCCAGGCCGGCCAGCGCCGCCGCCACGCCGGCATTCGAGTCATTGACCGAGAGCTGGTGGTGGCCCTCGACCTCTACCGCCTGCCCGTCCTTGTGCAGCGTGACGCTGTAGAGCTTGCCGTCGCGCGGTGAAACATAGCGGATCAGCCTGTGCCCGTGCGCCAGTTCCTGCGGGTGCTGGGGCACGCCGTGGCGTTTGAGGTAGGCCGGCGAGGCGCAGGACATCAAATAGAACTCGCCGATGCGGCGCGCCACCAGCGACTGGTCGGTGATCTCGCCGCCGCGGATCACGCAGTCCACGTTCTCGGCCAGGATGTCGATGGGCCGGTCGCTCACGCCGAGTTCCAGCTGGATGTCGGGGTAGCGCGCATAAAAATCCGGCAGGGCCGGGATCACCACCGCCATACCCAGGGAAGAAGGGATGTCGACCTTGAGCCGGCCGCGCGGGCTGGCCTTGGCGCGCGACATGCTCGATTCGAGTTCTTCCATCTCGCCCAGCAGGCGGCCGGCGCGTTCGTAATAAGCCGCCCCGTCGGCCGTGACCGTGACCTTGCGCGTGGTGCGGTTGAGCAGCTTGGTGTCCAGCGACTGCTCCAGCGTCTGGATCAGCCGCGTCACGGTCGGCTTGGGCATGCCCATCGAATCGGCGGCCTTGGTGAAAGTGCCGGCTTCCACGACCCGCACAAAAGCCTGCATTGCGGAAAACTTGTCCATGAGAAGTCCTGTCCTGTGTCCTGGTAAGGGGCTGTCAATGCACTTGAGGCGTCGCGGGCGGGTGGGCCTGCTGCCTCGTTCCCCGGCGGCGGGTGGCCGCTGGGGTCCTGGGGAAAGTCGGGGAGATCCGCGAACGGCGGCTTATGTGGGGGATGCGAGGGGCGATTGTGACCATCATGGCGGCTTCCTGCGGGCGGCCCCAAATAGCCCTTGGCGGTGTCCGGGTTTTCCCTTGCTTCTTTGACCTTGCCCCGGAGGCAAGGTCCACACTTCGCGCCCTGATGCACAAAAGCAGGCAATGAGGCAGGCAGGGGCTTGCGCGGCAATTTGCCCGGTAGCTGAGCATGTGCGGCCTGACCATCCCCCCGATTGTTGCATTGGTGAAATAAAGAATAAACAGAATGGCTATTTATTAAGTGATGCCCCGCGCGTATCTTCTGCTGCATTGCAACAAACCGGAGGCCCTACGCGGTCACGACGATGAAAAGCCAGCAGCCCGCCCTCACAGGCGCCGACAAAACCAGCCCCCCGTGGGTCGAGAAGCAGATCCAGCTAGCGCTGAAAAAGCCGCTGGATGTGCGTTTCTACGGCCGCCGCAGCGGCACGGACGTGTCGCCGCTGGTCGTGCACTTCCATGCTGGCGCCTTTGTGGGCGGCTCGCTGGAAGGCGGTTCCTGCGTTGCCGGGCTGCTGGCCGACGCCGGCGCGGTGGTGATGTCGCTGGACTATCCGCTGGCCCCGGAGCACCCGTTTCCGAGCGCCGTGGAAATGGGCTACGCCGCCCTGGAATGGGCTTTCAAGGCCCGCCACAAGCTGGCCGGCGCGGGTGCGCCGGTGTTTGTGGCCGGCGAGGAAGCCGGCGGCAATATCGCCGCGGCCGTGGCGCTGATGGCGCGCGACCTGCAGGAACCGGCCCTGGCCGGGCAAATCCTGCTGTCGCCCATGCTGGACCCTTGCCTGGCCACGGCTTCGCTGCGCGACGCCGAAGCCGGCCCGGTGGGCTGCACCTGGGCCGACGGCTGGCACAACTACCTGCCGCGCCTGGAAGACGCCAGCCATCCTTATGCCGCGCCCGGCTCGGCCTTTCGGCTGGCCGGCCTGCCGCCCACGCTGCTGATCACTGCGCAGGACGACCCGCTGCGCGACGAGACGCTGGCCTATGCCGCGCGCCTGCGCGCCGCCGGCCTGGTTGCGATCGACACGGTGCTGCCCGTTCCTACCGGCTGGCCTTGCAGCTACCTGGAACCGGCGAACCATAAGGAAGCCTGGGCGCCGCTGATCCATGAGCGCTTCGGCCGTTTCTTCGCCACCGCGCTGGATGCGCGGACCGCCGCGCACAGCGCGGTGTCCTGAGTTTTAGATGTTCAATTTTTTCTTTGAGGGAGTTCACCATGCCACTGATTCATCCAGGTACCGACAAGCGCCGCGCGGCAAAGCAGCGGCGGGTTGATAGCCCCTGCGGCGCACCGTGTTTGCGCGCCGCACGCTTGACCTCAACTTAGGTTGAGGTTCTACAGTCGTCGACTTACTTTCTTCACCTCATCCGTTTCCAGTTCATTAGTTCATCAGTTTCATAAATCCAATCATCGAGAGAATTGACATGCCATCCATACAACTGCATACCCCCAAACGCCGCCTGCTGGCCGTGGCCCTCGCCGTGCTCGCCGTGACCGGCATCGCCGCCGCCGTGTTCGGCGTCTCCAGCACCAGCGCCCAATCCGGTCCCGCCCAGCCTCAGGCCACACCCGTGTCGGTGGCCACCGTCGTGCAGAGCGACGTGTCCGCCTGGGACGAGTTCTCGGGCCGGCTGGAGGCGGTCGAACGCGTGGACATCCGCTCGCGCGTGGCCGGCACCATCCAGTCCGTGCACTTTCGTGAAGGCGCGCTCGTGAAGAAGGGCGACCTGCTGCTGACCATAGACCCGGCGCCGTACGCCGCCGACGTGGAACGTGCCGATGCGCAGGTCGCGGCCGCCCAGGCCCGGGTCACCCAGGCCAAAGGCGAGCAGGAGCGCTCGCAGCGCCTGTGGAGCGAGCAGGCCATCTCCAAGCGTGAGTTCGACGAGCGCACCAACGGCAAGGGCGAAGCCGACGCCAACCTGCGCGCAGCGCATGCGGCCCTGCAGACGGCCCAGTTGAGCCTGGGCTACACCCAGGTGCGCGCGCCGGTCTCCGGCCGCGTCGGCAAGCTCGAAGTGACGGTGGGCAACCTGGTTGCCGCCGGCCCCGGCGCGCCGGTGCTGACCACGCTGGTGTCGGTGAGCCCCATCTACGCGAGCTTCGATGCTGACGAGCAGGTCGTGGCCAAGGCCCTGAAAGACGTGGGCGGCAACGGCGGCCCCGCCAGCCGCAGCCTGGAGCGCATCCCCGTGCAGATGGGAACCGCCGCCAGCACCGACACGCCGTTTGAAGGCAAGCTGCAGCTTGTCGACAACCAGGTCGATGCCCGCAGCGGCACCGTGCGCGCCCGCGCCGTGTTCGACAACAAGGACGGCCAGCTGATGCCCGGCCAGTTCGCGCGCATACGCATGGGCCAGGCCACCAAGGGCACGGCTTTGCTGATCAACGAACGCGCGGTCGGCACCGACCAGAACAAGAAGTTCGTGCTGGTGGTGGGTGCCGACAACAAGGCCGTCTACCGCGAAGTCACGCTGGGCGCCGCCGTCAACGGCCTGCGCGTGGTCAAGGGCGGCCTGGCCGCCAACGAACGCATCGTCGTCAACGGCCTGCAGCGCATCCGCCCCGGCGCGCTGGTCGCGCCGCAAGCGGTGGAAATGTCCGCCAAGGCCGAACTCACCGAAAAAGCCGTGAAGGTCGCGGCCAAGTCCTGAGCCCGCCTTGACACCTGAACAAGAAGAATCGCCATGAATCTATCCAAGTTTTTTATTGACCGGCCCATCTTTGCCGGCGTGTTGTCGCTGCTGATGTTCATCGCCGGACTGATCGCGCTGCGCTCGCTGCCGATCGCCGAGTACCCCGACGTGGTGCCGCCTACCGTGGTGGTGCGCGCCAATTACCCGGGCGCCAACCCCAAGGTGATCGCCGAAACGGTGGCCACGCCGCTGGAGGAAGCCATCAACGGCGTCGACGGCATGCTCTACATGAGCAGCCAGGCCACCACCGACGGCCTGATGACGCTCAACGTGACCTTCAAGCTGGGCACCGACCCCGACAAGGCGCAGCAGCTGGTTCAGAACCGCGTCTCGCAAGCCGAGCCGCGCCTGCCCGAGGAGGTGCGCCGCCTGGGCATCACCACCATCAAGAGCTCGCCCGACCTCACCATGGTGGTGCATTTGCTCTCGCCCAACGATCGCTACGACATGACCTACCTGCGCAACTACGCGGTGCTCAATGTCAAGGACCGCCTGGCGCGCATCAACGGCGTGGGCCAGGTGCAGCTCTTCGGTTCGGGCGACTACTCGATGCGCGTCTGGCTGGATCCGCAGAAGGTGGCCGAGCGCGGCTTGTCCGCCGGCGACGTGGTGCGCGCCATCCGTGAGCAGAACATCCAGGCCGCCGCCGGCGTGGTGGGCGCTTCGCCCGGCCTGCCCGGCGTGGACATGCAGTTGTCCATCAACGCCCAGGGCCGCCTGCAGAGCGAGGAAGAGTTCGGCGACATCATCGTCAAGACCGACAGGGGCGGCGCCGTGACGCGCTTGCGCGACATCTCGCGCCTGGAACTGGGCGCATCGGACTACGCGCTGCGCTCGTTGCTAGACAACAAGCAGGCCGTGGCCGTGCCGGTGTTCGCCGCGCCGGGCTCCAACGCCATCCAGATTTCGGATGACGTGCAGGCCGTGATGAAAGAGCTCAAAAAGAGCATGCCCGAGGGCGTCGATTACGAGATCGTCTACGACACCACGCAGTTCGTGCGCTCGTCCATCGAGGCCGTGGTGCACACGCTGCTCGAGGCCGTGGCCCTGGTGGTGCTGGTCGTGATCATCTTCCTGCAGACCTGGCGCGCTTCGGTCATCCCGCTGCTGGCCGTGCCCATTTCCGTCATCGGCACTTTCGCGGTGATGCACCTCTTCGGCTTTTCGATCAATGCGCTCAGCCTGTTCGGGCTGGTGCTGGCCATCGGCATCGTGGTCGACGATGCCATCGTGGTGGTGGAAAACGTCGAACGCAACATCGAGGCGGGCCTGAGTCCGCGCGACGCCACCTACCGCGCCATGCGCGAGGTGTCCGGGCCCATCATCGCGATCGCCCTGGTGCTGATCGCCGTGTTCGTGCCGCTGGCCTTCATCACCGGGCTGTCGGGCCAGTTCTACAAGCAGTTCGCGCTGACCATCGCCATCTCGACCGTGATCTCGGCGATCAACTCGCTGACGCTGTCGCCCGCGCTGGCCGCCTTGCTGCTCAAGGGCCACGATGCGCCCAAGGACGCGCTGACCCGCGGCATGGACAAAATCTTCGGCCGCTTCTTCGGCGCCTTCAACAAGGCTTTCAGCCGCGGTTCCGAGAACTACAGCCGCGGTGTCAAGGGCGCGATCTCGCGCAAGGCCGTGATGCTGGGTGTCTACCTGGTGCTGGTGCTGGCCACCACCGGCCTGTTCAAGGCCGTGCCCAGCGGCTTCGTGCCCGGCCAGGACAAGCAGTATCTGATCGGTTTCGCGCAGCTGCCGGACGGCGCCACGCTGGACCGCACCGAGGACGTGATCCGCAAGATCAGCGACATCGCCATGAAGCAACCCGGCGTGGAACACGCGATTGCCTTCCCGGGCCTGTCGATCAATGGTTTCACCAACAGCTCCAACTCGGGCATCGTGTTTCTGTCGCTCAAGCCCTTCGATCAGCGCAAGAGCGCGGACCTGAGCGCGGGTGCCATCGCCGGCCAGCTGAACGGAAAATTCGGCGGCATCCAGGAAGCCTTCATCGCGATGTTCCCGCCGCCGCCCGTGCAGGGCCTGGGCACCACCGGCGGCTTCAAGCTGCAGCTGGAAGACCGCGGCTCGCTCGGTTATGCCGCGCTGGACAAGGCTACCAAGGACTTCATGGGCAAGGCTTACCAGACGCCTGAACTGGCGGGGATGTTCTCGAGCTTCCAGGTCAACGTGCCGCAGCTCTATGCCGACATCGACCGCACCAAGGCGCGCCAGCTCGGCGTGCCGGTGACCGACGTGTTCGACACCATGCAGATCTACCTGGGCAGCCTGTACGCCAACGACTTCAACAAGTTCGGCCGCACCTACTCCGTGCGGGTCCAGGCCGACGCGCCTTACCGCGCCCGCGCCGAGGATGTCGGCCTGCTCAAGGTACGCTCGGCTACCGGCGAGATGGTGCCGCTGTCGGCGCTGATGAAGGTCACGCCCAGCTTCGGCCCGGAACGCGCCATGCGCTACAACGGCTTCCTGTCGGCTGACATCAACGGCGGCGCCGCACCCGGCTATTCGTCGGGCCAGGCGCAGGACGCGGTCGCCCGCATCGCGGCAGAGACCTTGCCGCCCGGCATCAGCTACGAGTGGACCGACCTGACCTACCAGGAAATCATCGCCGGCAATTCGGCCATGTGGGTGTTCCCGCTGGCGCTGCTGCTGGTCTTCCTGGTACTGGCCGCACAGTATGAAAGCCTGACTTTGCCGATCGCCATCGTGCTGATCGTGCCCATGGGCCTCTTGGCCGCCATGCTGGGTGTGAAACTCACCGGCGGCGACAACAACATCTTCACGCAGATCGGATTGATCGTGCTGGTGGGGCTGTCGGCGAAGAACGCCATCCTGATCGTGGAGTTTGCGCGCGAACTCGAGTTTGCCGGACGCACCCCGCTGCAGGCCGCGATCGAAGCCAGCCGCCTGCGCTTGCGCCCCATCCTGATGACCTCGCTGGCCTTCATCATGGGCGTGCTGCCCCTGGTGCTGTCGACCGGCGCCGGCGCCGAAATGCGCCATGCCATGGGCGTCGCGGTGTTCTCGGGAATGATCGGCGTGACGGCTTTCGGCCTGTTCCTCACGCCGGTGTTCTATGTCACCCTGCGCCGCCTCACGGGCAACCGCCCGCTCAAGCTGCACGGCGAAGTGCCGCACATCGAGGCCTTCGCGGGCAGCGGCGGTGCGGGAGCGCATGCGCAGCCGGCGGCACCCGTCAAGCTTCACGAATAACAACAAGCATTACGTCAAGGAGTTCATCATGAACCACACATCGTCAAAATTGCGCACCGCGCTGCTGCCCCTGCTGGCTGCCCTGGTGCTGGCCGGCTGCGCCACCAGCGCGTCGGTTGACCCCGCCAGCATTCCCGCCGCACCCGCGGCCTATAAAGAGAATGCCGCCACGGCAAGCACCGCAAGCGCCACGGCCCCGCAATCGCAGGGCGCCTGGTGGAAGGTATTTTCCGACCCGGTGCTCGACCAGCTGGTCGAGCGGGCGGCCGCCAACAACAACAGCGTCAAGGTGGCCGCGGGCCGGCTGGCCCAGGCGCGCGCCATCCTGCGCAACACCGATGCCGACCGCCTGCCGCAGGTCGGCCTGAGCGGCGGCGCCGTGCGCCAGAGCAACACCACGACCAACCGCGTGGCGCAGACCACGGTCACGGCCGCCGCGAATTTTTCGTATGAAGTCGATTTGATCGGCAAGCTCTCGCTGAATTCGGACGCCGCATCGCTCGACGCCCAGTCGCGCGAAGCCCTGCTGCGCAGCACCCAGCTGCTGGTGCAGGCCGATGTGGCGCAGGCTTACCTCAACCTGCGCGCGCTGGACAGCGAGCGCACGCTGGTGCGCGACACCCTGAAGGCTTACGGCAATACGCTGCGCTTGACGGAAGTGCGCTTCCGTGAGGGCGACGTGGCCGAGCTCGACGTCGCCCGCGTGCGCGCCGAGGTCGCCTCGACCGAATCCGACGCACTGGCGCTGGACCAGCGCCGCGCCGCGCTGGAACATGCGCTGGCCGTGCTGGTTGGCGAAGTGGCTTCGAATTTTGCCGTCGCGCCTGCCGAGTGGTCGACCGCGCTGCCTGTCATTCCGGCCGGCGTGCCCAGCACGGTGCTGGAACGCCGCCCCGACGTCTCGGCCGCGCAAAGCAGCATGCAGGCCGCGCAGGCCCGCGTGGGTGTGGCAAAGGCCGCCTGGTTCCCGACCTTCTCGCTGACGGCCAACGGCGGTTATGCCGCGCCCGAGATCAAGGACCTGTTCAAGGTCTCGAGCCAGGCCTGGGGTGTGGGCGCGCTGCTGTCGCTGCCGATTTTTGACGGTGGCCGCCGCCAGGCCGGCGTGCAGAACGCGAATGCCGAGCTCGACATCGCGCTGGCCAACTATCGCGAGCAGATCCTCGTCGCCTTCAAGGACGTGGAAGACCAGCTCTCGGCCCTGCGCCTGCTGGCCGAGCAGTCTGAAGCGCAGTCGCGCTCGGTGGCCTCGGCCACCCGCGCCACGGTGCTGTCGGACTCACGCTACCGCAACGGCTTTGTCAGCCAGCTCGAACTGCTGGACGCCCAGCGCAGCGAACTGCGCAACCGCCGCCAGGCCTTGCAGGTGAAGACCGCGCAGTATTTGGCCACGGTGGGTTTGATACGGGCTTTGGGTGGCGGCTGGACAGGCTGAACACCCCTATCGGCACTCACTTCGTGTAGTGCCTTTTCCCCTTGCAGGGGACGGGGATAAGGTACACCCCTATTGGCGCTCACTTCGTGTAGCGCCCTTTCCCCTTGCAGGGGACGGTGCCTGTGGCCTGGCAAAGCCAGTTCCACGGCCCCTGCCGTTGAAAAACCTGGGCAGGTCGTGATGACCTTTCCGCGCGAGTGCCAATCTCTGGGCCTTGACCGGTGTTTCGCCGGAAAAGCGGCGATTTCCAGCTTTGGCAGGCCGTTTTAAGGGCATTCAGCCCAAACAGGAGGCCGCATCTGTTAAAACACTTGGCTCCCTTTGCTGTGTTTGCCCCCGATGCCTGTTTCACCTGCCTCACCTGCCGTTCCCGCCTCTTCATCTACCGCGCCCTCGCTCATTCACTGGACGGAAGGCGGCGAAGCCCGTTCCGCGCGCTGGCGTTCCGAGCGCGGCGCCGCGCCGCCCAAGCGTGTAGTCATCGCCGACGATAGCCTGAGCGCCGACGCGGCCTATCGCCTGGCCTGCGAAGGCACGGGCCTGCTGTGGCGCGGCGACTTCCAGAATGCCCGCATGCTGGTGCAGGCCCTGGCGCGGCGGGTCGACAAACCGGCCAAACCCAAGCGCGACAAGCGCGTCAAGGCCGAGAAAGCCGGTGAGGCCGCGCAGGCCAGTGCCCCGGTCGAAGCGCCGGCGCCGGTGTTTCCCGAAGCTTTCCACCTGCACCGCCAGGCCCAGGCGCAGCGTGCCCGTGTGCTGTCCATGGTGCTCATCCCGTTTGATGCGGACTACAGCATCCCTTTGCGCCGCGCGCCGGATGCGAAGAAGGCCTGCGCCGAAGCCTGGGGGCCGGCCAAAGAAGGCAACGGTCCTTCGGTGGCATCGCTGCGAGAACTGATGGGTTTCATCAGCGCCCACGAATGGCGCCGCAAGGGCGTGCCGATTCCCGCGCTGGGCGAAGACGGGCCGCACAACCGCATCCACCCGCATTACGGCGTGTTTTCACCGGTGCGCGGCGAGTACATCGACCTGGTGGCCCAGGCGCCGGTGCCTGAAGGCACGGCCGACCTGCTGGGCTTTGACATCGGCACCGGCACCGGCGTGCTGGCCGCCGTGCTGGCGCTGCGCAGCGGCGTGCAGCGCGTGGTTGCCACAGACCAGGACCCGCGCGCGCTGGCTTGTGCGCGCGACAATCTCAAACGGCTGGGTTTTCCGCAGATTGAGGTTCGCGAGGCCAACCTGTTTCCCGAAGGCCGCGCCCACATCATTGTCTGCAACCCGCCCTGGCTGCCCGCGCGCCCCGGCTCGCCGGTCGAGCACGCGGTGTATGACGAAGACAGCCGCATGCTGCTGGGTTTTCTCAACGGCCTGGCCGCGCACCTCGAGCCCAAGGGCGAGGGCTGGCTGATCCTGTCGGACTTTGCCGAGCACCTGGGCTTGCGCACGCGCGCCTGGCTGCTGGCCGCCATCGATGCCGCGGGGCTCAAGGTCATAGACCGCCTCGACGCGCAGCCGCAGCATCCCAAAGCCTCGGACGCCGGCGACGCGCTGTACGCGGCGCGCGCGGCCGAAGTGACCTCGCTGTGGCGATTGGGCGCCAAGTAGCCTTTGGATGCGATGGAGGGCGCGATGAAAGCTGAAGCACACGCCACCGTCCTGCTGGCCCCCATGGAAGGTCTGCTGGACTTTGTGCTGCGCGACATCCTCACGCGAGTCGGCGGCATAGACCGCTGTGTCTCCGAGTTCATCCGCATCACCGACCAGCTGCTGCCCGAGCGCGTGTTCTATCGCATCGTGCCCGAGCTGCACCACGGCGGCCGTACGCTGGCCGGCGTGCCGGTGCGCGCTCAGCTGCTGGGCTCCGACCCCCACTGCATGGCAGAGAATGCCGCGCGGCTCGCGGGCCTGGGGCCGGACGGCATAGACCTCAACTTCGGCTGTCCGGCGGCCGTCGTCAATCGCCACGGCGGCGGGGCCTCGCTGCTCAGGGAGCCTGAAACGCTGACGGCCGTGGTCGGCGCCGTGCGCCGTGCTGTGCCTGCCCATATGCCGGTATCAGCCAAGATGCGGCTGGGCTACGACGACGACGCGCGCGCCGTCGAATGCGCGCTCGCGATCGAGGCGGGCGGCGCCGGCGAACTGGTGGTGCATGGCCGCACCAAGGCCCAGGCCTACAGGCCGCCGGCTTACTGGGAGCGCATTGCCGACATACGCGCGGCGGTGAAGATACCGGTCGTCGCCAACGGCGAGATCTGGACGGTGGAGGACGCGCGGCGCTGCCGCGAACTCTCAGGCTGCGACACCTTGATGATTGGCCGCGGCGCGGTGCGCGACCCGGGACTGGGCTTGGCGATCAAAGCCGACAGGTGGGGCGCGCAGGCGGATGTCAGCTGGCCCGCCTTGCTGCCGCTGATTGAAGATTTCTGGCGCATCGTGTGTTCGCGGATTGACACGCGCGCGCGGGCCGGGCGGCTCAAGCAATGGCTGAATTTTTTGCGGCGGCGTTTCCCCGAGGCGGAAGCGGCCTACCAGGCGATCAAGACGGTGAACGACCCGGTGCTGGTTGAGGCTTGGCTGATGCAGGCGCTGCGCAGCGAAGGACTTGAACAGCCTGCCGTGCATCAGCCCTTGCTTGAAGCGGTCTGAGCTGCAAGCCCTGCACACATTGCAACCAGGCTTTACACAAACACTCCTTCGGCTTTGCAGCGCCTACACGGCATGGGAACACCATGAAGACTCAGCAACCCCAAGGAGTCGACATGAAATCAACCGCCATTGTGTGTGCCATCGCCGCAGCGTCGCTGGGCTTTGCCTCGCTATCGTTTGCGCAGGGCTATGACGGACGTGGCCCGCGGGGCGAGCCGCCGCGTGTCGAACATCGTGGCCCCGAAGGCCACGGTCCCGGCTACCGCCCCGTGGACCGCCGCGCCGTCGAGCATCGCTATATCCGCGACGACCGCAACGACCGTCACTTCAACGGGCACGGCCGGCAGTTTTACCGCGGCGGCCACATCCCGAACGAGTACCGTGGCCGGCAGTATGTGGTGAACGACTGGCGCGGCCGCCACCTGCATGCGCCGCCGCGCGGCCAGCAGTGGGTGCAGGTCGGGACGGATTACGCGCTGATCGCCATCGCCACCGGCGTGATCGCGCAGTTGGTGCTCAGCAACTGATCACCATGCGTCACAGAAGGGCCTGCCCGGTAAAACGGGCAGGCTTTTTTTCGGCATCCGCAGGCTGAAAAGGCCTGGCGGCCGGCGGGGCGCAAAATGGCCTCCATGAAAACACCCCAGAGATTGCAGTCCCTGCTCGAAGAAGGCCTGATCGACAGCGTCGTGCGGCAGCTCATGAGCGGCAAGGAAGCCATGGTCTACGTGGTGCGCTGCGGCGACGACACACGCTGCGCCAAGGTCTACAAGGACGCCACCGAGCGCAGCTTCCGCCAGGCGGTGGACTACACCGAAAACCGCAAAGTCAAGAACACGCGCCAGGCGCGCGCGATGGCCAAGGGCACACGTTTCGGCCGGCAGGCGACCGAGGCGGCCTGGCAAAGCGCCGAGGTCGATGCGCTCTACCGGCTGGCGGCAGCCGGGGTGCGCGTGCCCAAGCCCCACAACTTTTGCGACGGTGTGCTGCTGATGGAGCTGGTGACGGACGAGCACGGCGATGCCGCCCCGCGTTTGAACGACGTCGAATTCACGGCCGAGGACGCGCGCCTGCACCACGCGACCCTGCTCACGGAGGTGGTGCGCATGCTGTGCGCCGGCGTGGTGCACGGTGATCTGTCGGAATTCAACATCCTGCTAGGTGTGACCGACGGCCGGCCCGGCCCGGTGATCATCGACCTGCCGCAGGCGGTGGACGCCGCCGGCAACAACCACGCGGGCCGCATGCTGCTGCGCGACGTGGCCAACCTGCGCGGTTTTTTCGGCCGCTTTGCGCCCGAGCTGCTGCAGACGGACTACGGCAGCGAGATCTGGGATTTGTACCAGCGCGGCGTGCTGCAGCCCGAGACGGCGCTGACCGGCCGCTTCGCGCACAAGACCGGCCCGGTCAACCTGGGGGCGGTGATGGGTGAGATTGACGATGCGCGGGCCGAAGAAGCAGCCCGCCGCCTGCGCATGCAGGCCTAAAGCCGCTCTTAACGGACTGGTGCGATTGCGGTGCGCGCACCGCCCAGCGTGCCGCGCGACATGGCATACGCCAGCAGCGCGCAACCCGCGATGCCGGCCACCATGGGCAGGGCGGTTCCGTCGGCAAACACGCCAACCGTCGCCATCACCACCGCGCCGGTCACGAACTGCAGGGTGCCCATCAGGGCCGAGGCCGTGCCGGCGATCGCACCGTGCTCCTCGAGCGCGAGCACGGCGGTGGTCGGCACCACCAGGCCCAGGAAGCCGTAGCCCAGCAGCAGCAGGGCGATCATCACGTCCAGGCGTTCAATGCCGGCCAGGTTCACGACCAGCAGCAGCGCCATCACGGCCGCATAGCCGGTGACCGCCACCTTCACGATGGGCACCAGGCCGAAGCGCGCGGCCAGTTTGCCGGTGAACTGAGAGGCGCCGATAAAGGAGGCCGCATTGACCGCGAAGGCGATGCTGTACTGGCGCGGCGTGAGGCCGTAGTGGTCTATCAGCACAAAGGAGGAATTGGCCAGGTAGGCGAAGAAGCTCGATATGCCGAAGGCCCCTATGAAGACCAGTCCCATGAAGTGGCGGTCGCGCAGCAGCACGCCGTAGGCCTTGATCGCGCTACCGAAGCTGCTGTCCACGCGCTGCTCGGGCGGCCGTGTTTCGGGCAGGGTGAAGCCCACCAGCAGCAGCCCTGCGGCGGCGGCCACCGTGACGGCCCAGAACACGCTGCGCCATCCGAAGGTCTCAATCAAAATGCTGCCGGCCAGCGGTGCCAGGATGGGCGAAACGCTGAAGACCAGCATCAGCAGCGACATCAGCCGCGCCGCGTCATGGCCGGTGTGCAGGTCGCGCACGATGGCGCRCGGCACCACCATGCCGGCGCAGGCGCCCAGGCCCTGGATGAA
This sequence comes from Polaromonas sp. P1_G1, assembly GCF_056405595.1. NCBI lineage: Bacteria > Pseudomonadati > Pseudomonadota > Betaproteobacteria > Burkholderiales > Comamonadaceae > Polaromonas > Polaromonas sp. P1_G1. The sequence goes on along the minus strand of NZ_JBFUBU010000020.1, from coordinate 39,679 downwards.
ACGCAGCACCACCAGCGTGTGGATGTCGGGCGCCAGCGCGCAGCCTATGCTGCCCGCGGCGAACAGTAGCAGGCCGAAGTAGAGCGGCGCCTTGCGGCCGACCATGTCGGACACCGGGCCGTAAACAATCTGGCCTATGCCCAGCGAGATGAAGAAGGCCATCAGGCTGGCCTGCACCGCGCCCATGGACGCGCCCAGGCTTTGCCCGATGGAGGGCAGGGCGGGCAGGTACATGTCGATGGCGAAAGGGCCGATGGCGGACAGCAAACCCAGCACCAGGGCTGCCCGGAAGAAACTTTTGGTCATGAATGGAAAAGGATCAGGCCGTTCGTGCTATTGACAACGGGCTTTTGGGCCAGCACGAAAACGGTGTTGTGAAAGCTGCCAGGGTAGGGTCATGGCGGCAAAAAATACCTGGCGCTATTGTCACCGACCTCGTGTTTTCGCGCTGGCCCTGCTCAAACCTGTCAGTCTTGACAGGGGCCAAATGTAAGCGAGGCATTGTGTTGCTTCAAACTGTAATGAAGCGGAAATACCGGGCTTAACCTGAGTCTTTCAAAGACATGCAGCAACAGGAGAAGCCTTCCGATGCAAAGACGTGAATTTTCCAAAACCGCTTTGGCGGCCGGCGCCCTGGCAGCCCTTCCCTTCGGCGTGAGCCGGCAGGCGCAAGCCGCCGTCGCGCGCGCCGCGGCCGGCATGCCCGCCATGGGCACCAATCTCTCGGGCATGGAATGGGCCAAGCCCGGCCTGCGTGCCAACACGAGTTCGGCGCCCAACCTGCATTTCACCGTGCCGCGCAAAGCCGACGTAGCCTACCTGGCGGCCTGCGGTTTCATGAAGAACCGGCTGCCCATCCAGTGGGAGCTGTTGCAGCCCATGCTGCATGACACGGTGGCCAATGCGGCCGCGAAAGCGGCCATCGGCAACCCGGGCGCCTTCCATGCGGGATACGAGGCTTTCATCACTGGCGTGCTCGATGCCCATGCGGCAGCGGGCACGCGCTGCATCATCGACAACCACAACTACGGCCGCTACCAGGATTTCCGTTTCCAGTCCGACGGCTCGGTGATAGGCCTGACCGTGCCGCCAGGCGGCGTGCTCAGGCCCTACACCACCGATGCGGTGCAAATCCAGTCGCGGATTTTTTCGCTGGCGCCGGGCGCGACGCTGAAGATCGCACATTTCACGGATTTCTGGACGCGCGCCGCGACCAAGTGGAAGAACCACCCGGGCTTCGGCGGTTACGGCCTCATGAACGAGCCGCACGACATGCCCAAGCCGGGCGGCGTCATCGCATCCAACGAGGAAGCCGTGAAGGGCGGCGAAGACCTGACGATCTGGCCCACGTTCGCGCAGGCGGCCATCCAGGCGATACGCGCGGTTGACACTGTCAACCCCATCTATGTGGCGGGGAACCAGTACGACTCAGCCATGGCCCTGGCGACCAAGAACCCCGGCTTTCCGCTGTCGGGGAGCAACCTGATTTATGAAGTGCACGTGTACCTGGACGCCTTCAGCAACGGAGCTTTTTTTGACTACGACACCGAGGTCGCCAAGAACTACAGCGCCGGTTTCGGTACCGGCCCCATCAAGGTTTCCACCGGCGCGGACAGGCTCAAGCTCGCGGTCGACTGGGCCGTGGCCAAGGGCGTGAAGCTGGCGCTCACCGAGGTCGGCATGCCGATTGACGACCCGCGCTGGGAGGCGATGTTCGCGCAGACGGCGGTCTATGCCGCGCAGTCGGGTTGCGAGGTCTACACCTGGATGGGCGGCAACCACTGGCCGATCCGCAACTACGCCATCAACCATGTGCCCGGCTGGCACCAGAACAAGACGCTGGAGTCGTCGGTTTCGAGCGTGCTCAAGGCCGCGGCCGGCATTGTGCAGGCAACCCTTTTCGACGACGGGCCCGGCTATGCACCGGCGGGAACACCGATCACGATCACCGTCTACGCGCGCGGCAACCTGGCCCAGCCGGTGGTGCTCACGGTGGCGTCCAACAAGGGCGGTACCCTGAGCAAGTCGCGCCTGACCATTCCGGCGGGTGCCAATGGGCAGGACAGCTTCACTTACACCCCCGCCGCCAACCAGATCGCGACCCTGAGCTACACCAGCGACGGGCAGCTGTCGGGCCAGGTGCCGCCGCCGCGCAAGGTGTTTTCGCTGACGGACCCTGCGGGCTATGCCGCAACAAGCCTGCCCGACGCAGCGCTGGCTATCGTCGCCAAGTACGGCGCTTGCAAATGGGAACTGGCCGACGGCTATACCGACTACCTGTTGGGCGCGCCGGCCGCCGCTGGCCAGGTCGTGCGCGCCGTGGCGGATTCAGGTTATGGATCCAGCCCGGGCAATGCCTTGGAGATGATCAACTGGATGAACAAGGACAGCGGCGCCTCGGGGCCGATGTCGGTGCCCGTCATGCGCGTAACCAACGGCAAAAAGAATTCCGACCATAGCGTGCCCGAGTCTTTCGGTTTCTGGTGCAAAAAATCCAGCCGCATGGCCGGCGTGCAGCCCAACCCGCGCAACCGCGTGCCCTACAACCTGGAGGATGCGCATTTCGCCATCGCGGCCCTCAGCGTTCCCGTAAGTACCAACACCGGTGTGGTGTTCCAGGCCTCCAAGACGGAAGACCCGCAGACCTCGGAGCTGGGTTTTCTGAACGGCCAGCCGCGCGCCCGGTGGATTGACTCGAAAGGCCAGACGGTGCAGTTGCTGGCGCCGGCCAAGCTCGCCGTCAACACACCGGCGGTGTTGGCGCTGGCGTCGGTAGCCGGAGCGCAAAAGCTGCGCCTTAATTCCGCCGAGATCGGCAGCAGCGCAGCGACCTTCGCGCCCAGCGCCTTCACCCAGATGCTGATGGGCTGCGGCTACATCAGCTATTACCCGCGTGAGGGTTTCCGGGGAAACCTCTACGCAGTCATCGCGGGCAAGGGTGCGCCCACCGCGGCCGAACTGGCGGTGCTGGAGCAGTACCTGGCCAGCACGGCAGGCCTGGCGCTCAGGTGAGCGCCGGTACTTATTCCATTTCTAATTCAGTGCGAGAGTAGGCGCACCGCCGCAGACAGTGCTTGGGGCCAGCCAATGCCATTTATGCAAGATGCGTTGCGAGTCAAAAAGGCCTTGAGCAAGGCGCAAAACGCGGGCGGGGTAATCCCCGCCAAGGCTTTGCAACGCCGCGCAGGGCCTTTTTGATCGCAACCCGGAGGGAATGGGGTGAAAACGGCGCCACTCCGCGTTGCGCTCCTCACCCAGACTCCCGGTCTGGGATTCGTCGCGCGCCTTGATTGGCGCCGTTTTCACCCCATTCGCATTTGCATAAATGGCATTGGCTGGCCCCGGCACGGCAAGGCGGTGCAACGACCTATCGCGCTGAAGTAGAAATGGAATTACCAGGCGGCGATGGAGCCGTCTGCGCGCGGCTCAGTCCCGCCGCAGAGCACGCCCTCAGCATTGCGCCAGATGATCTGCCCGCGGCCAAAGCCCATGCGGTTGCCGGACCAGGCTACCTGATGGCCAAGGCCCGCGAGGCCGTGGAAGAGGTGTTCGGGCGTGGAGTGCTCGATGCTCACGCGCTTGCCGCTTTCCCATTCCCAGCGCGGTGCGTCCAGCGAAGCCTGAGGGTTCAGGCCGAAGTCCACGGTGTTCATCACCATCTGCACATGGCCTTGCGGCTGCATGAAGCCGCCCATCACGCCGAAGGGGCCTATGGCCCGGCCGCCCTGGGTCAGGAAGCCCGGGATGATGGTGTGGTAGGGCCGCTTGCCGGGTGCCAGGCAATTGGGGTGCTGGGCGTCGAGTGAAAAATTGTTGCCGCGGTTGTGCAGCGCAATGCCGGTGCCCGGCACCACCATGCCCGAGCCGAAGCCCATGTAGTTGCTCTGGATCAGCGAAACCATATTGCCCTCGCCGTCGGCCGTGCTCAGGTAGACGGTGCCGCCGCGCGAAGGCTCGCCCGGCATGGGCTGCAGGGCGCGCTCGCCTATCAGCGCGCGGCGCTGGTCCGCGTAGGCGTCCGACAGCAGGTCGGCCACGGACACGCGCATGTGCGCCGGGTCGGCGATGTGCGCCAGGCCGTCGGCAAAAGCCAGTTTCATGGCCTCGATCTGCAGGTGGTGGGTGCGCAGGCTGTCGCGTTCGCTGAAGTCAAAGCCCTTGAGGATGTTGAGCGCCATCAGGGCCACCAGGCCGTGGCCATTGGGCGGGATTTCCCAGACGTCATAACCGCGGTAGTTGACGCTGATCGGGTCGCACCAGTCGACCTGGAAGGCGGCCAGGTCTTCCTGGGCCAGGTAGCCGCCGGCAGACTGCACAAAGGCCGCGATGCGCTCGGCCAGCGGGCCGCGGTAAAAACTTTCGGCGGCCGTGTCGGCAATCGACTGCAGGGTGTCGGCATGCGCGGCGGAGCGCCAGATCTCACCCGGCTGCGGCGCGCGTTCCGGCGCGAAGGTGTCGAACCACGACTTGAAATACGGTTCCTTGAACTTTTCACGGAACAGCGCGGTGGCCTGCTGCCAGGCCGACGCCACGGTGGGCGAGACCGGAAAGCCCTCACGCGCCAGTTCGACGGCGCGTGCCATCGAGGTCTTGAGTGGCAGTTTGCCGAAGCGCTGCGCCAATGCGGCCCAGGCGGCGGGCGTGCCCGGCACCGTGACCGGCAGCGGCCCGTACTTGGGCACTTCGGTCAGGCCCTGGCTGGTCAGTTTGTCGAGGGTGATGCTGCGCGGCGCCGGGCCGCTGGCGTTGAGGCCGTGCAGCTTGCCACCGTGCCAGACCAGCGCGAAGGCATCGCCACCTATGCCGTTGGCATTGGGCTCAACGACCGTGAGCGCGGCCGCCGTGGCAATCGCCGCGTCAATCGCGTTGCCACCGGCCTGCAGCACCTGCAGGCCCGCCTGCGCGGCCAGCGGCTGCGAGGTGGCGACCATGCCCTTGTTGGCATAGACCACGTTGCGGCGGGAGGCATAGGGGTAGTGGAGGGCGTCAAAGGTGGGCATGATGGATGAGGGAAAAGCGCGCCGTATTGGTGCAGGTCTATTTTATTTGTGCTTGGGGTCCAGCGCATCGCGCAGGCCGTCTCCCAGCAGGTTGAAGGACAGCACCAGCAAAAAGATGGAGAGGCCGGGCCAGATCGCCATCCAGGGTGCATTGTCGACGTAATTCTTGGCGGTGTTAAGCATGCTGCCCCAGCTGGGCGCCGGCGGCTGCTGGCCCAGGCCCAGGAAGGACAGGCTGGCCTCGGCGATGATGGCGGCGGCAATCGCCAGCGAGGCCTGCACGATCAGCGGCGGCAGCACATTGGGAAGGATGTGGCGCAGCGCGATGCGCCAGTGCGGGTTGCCGACGGCGCGCGCCGCCTCGACGAAATCTTCCACCTTCATGGCCAGCACCTGCGCGCGCGTGAGGCGTATGAAGATGGGTGTGGCCGACACGCCGATGGCGATCATCGCGTTGCTGAGGCTGGGGCCCAGGAAGGCGGCCAGCGCGATGGCCAGGATCAGGAAGGGAACGGCCAGCATGGCGTCGGTGAAGCGCGAGATCAGGCTGTCCGTCCAGCCGCCCACGTAGGCGGCCAGCAGGCCTACGGGCACACCCAGCGCCATCGATATGCAGACCGACACCAGGCCTGCCAGCAGCGAGGCGCGCGCCCCCCACACCACACGCGAGAGCACATCGCGGCCTATCTCGTCGGTGCCGAACAGGTATTGCATGCTGGGCGGCTTGCGCACCGCGCTCCAGCTGGTGGCAATCGGGTCGTAAGGCGCGATCCATGGCGCAAACAGCGCAAGTGTCACAAAAATCAGCACGATCGCCAGGCCCAGCATGGCGCCGCGGCGGCGCATCAGGCGGCGCAGCGCGCGGCGGGCCGGTGTGGCCTCACGCGGAATGGCAGCGGGAAGGACAGCGCTCATGCCTCAACCCCTCAGCCGTGGGTTGACGACAAAATACGCCAGGTCGGCCAGCAGGTTCAGCAGGATGTAGACGCTGGAGGTGAACAGCACCACGCCCTGCACGACAGCGTAGTCGCGGTTGAACACCGCATCCACGATCAGCTTGCCGAAACCGGGAATCGAAAACACCTGCTCGGTCAATACCGCACCCGACAGCAGCGTGCCGAACTCCAGCGCGCCCAGTGTGATGATGGGCGTGAGCGCATTGCGCAGCGCGTGTTTCAGCACCACGCGCCGCTCGGTCAGGCCCTTGGCGCGCGCGGTGCGCACGTAGTCGGCGTTGAGCACCTGCAGCATGGCGCTGCGCGTGTGGCGCATCAGCACTGCGGCAATCGCGTTGCCCAGCACAAAGGCCGGCATGATCATGGCGGCCAGGTTGGCCCGCAGGTCTTCAAAGGGGCTGACATAACCTGATGCCGGCAACCAGCCCAGCTGCACCGAGAACACCAGGATCATCAAAATGCCCAGCCAGAAATTGGGCGTGGACAGGCCCCACAGCGCGATCACGTTGGCCAGGTAGTCCCAGGCCGAGTCCTTGCCCACGGCCGAGACGATGCCGGCCGGGATGCCGATCAGCAGCGCGATGACCATGGCCATGGCCGCCAGCTGCAGCGTGACCGGCAGCTTTTCCTTGATCAGGCCCAGCACCGGCTGCTGGATGCGCATCGATTCGCCCAGGTCGCCGTGGAACACGCCGGAAATCCAGTAGGCGTAGCGCATGGGCAGCGGCTCGTCGAGGTGCATCTTCTTTTGCAGGTAGGCGATCACCTCGGGGTCCTGATTTTCCCCGGCCAGGACCGACGCGGCATCACCGGGCAGCAGTTGCTGCAGCCCGAAGATGATGACCGTGACAAAGAACACGGTCGGGATGATCGCGGCAAGCCGCTTGAGGAAGTACTGGAGCATGTGAGTTGGGCGCCGCCTGCTTTACATCTTCAAACCCTGGATGCGCACCAGCCCGTCAGGCACAGTGCGCATGCCGGTGATTTTCTTGTTGTAGGCCCACAGCCAGTTGCGGTGAAAAAGGTAAACAACCGGCTTGACCTTGTCGGCTTCAGCGGCCAGCGTGGCAAACACCTTGATGCGCCCGGCGGTGTCAAGCGTGTTGCGCGAGCGGTTCAGCAATTCGTCCCACTGCGGGCGGCATTCGCCGCTGTAGTTCAGCGGCTGCTTGCAGCCGTAGAAGCTGAAGAGATTGCCGTCCGGGTCGGCGCGGCCGCTCCAGGCCAGCACATAGGCGTCAAACTGGCCCTTGTCGGCCAGGTTCAGCGAGGTGGCGAATTCGGTGGACTGGATCTTCACGTCAAAGCCGGCCTCCTTGGCCATGGCCTGCACCACCTGTGCCACGCGCTGGGCATCAGAGGTGGTGGGCGTCATCAGCGTGAAAACGGGGTTGGGCACACCCGCTTCTTTCAGCAGCTGTTTGGCGCGTGCGATGTCGCGCTTGGGAATGGGGACGTTCTTGGCGTAGAAGCTGTTGGCGGGTGGCACCCACTGGTTGCCCGGCGTGGCTTCGCCGTCCATGGCGACCTGCACGATGCCGGCGCGGTCCAGCGAGAGCTCAAAGGCCTCGCGCACGCGCGAGTCGCGGCCCAGCGGATTCTTCTGCGACTGGTCACTCTTGCCGGTGTTGATGGTGATGCCCTGGTAGCCCAGCTCGGTGATGCGCGAGAAGGAGAGCTTTTTGTCGGCCTTGATGGAGGCGATGTCGGAGGGTGCCACGCGCTCGATGAAGTCGAGCTGGCCGGAGCGCAGGTTGGCCAGGCGCACGGTGGCGTCGACGATGGGCTGGAAGACGACTTTGTCGAAGTGGATGTTGGCCTTGTCCCAGTAGCCGGCATAGCGTTCCAGCACGATGCGGTCCTGCGCCACGCGCTCGGTGAACTTGAAGGGGCCCGAGCACACCGGCCTGGTGCCGAAGTTGGTGGGCGCGGCCTGCGCAGCCTTGGGCGACACCATCATGCCGGCGCGGTCGGCCAGCACGCTGAGCAGCGGCGAGAAGGGCGCGCTCAGGTTGATCTTGACCGTGAGGTCGTCGATGACGTCCACCGTGGTGACGGGCGCCAGCTCGCCGCGGCGATTCGAGCCTGCAAGGTTTTTGTGGCGGTCTATGTTGAACTTCACCGCGGCGGCGTCGAATTTTTCGCCGTCATGGAAGGTCACGCCGCTGCGCAGCTTCAGGGTCAGCGCCTTGTTGTCGGCCGACCAGGCGTAGGAGGTGGCCAGCTGCGGCACGATGTTGAGTTTTTCATCGATGTCGACCAGCTTGTCGCACAGTGAGGAGAACACGATGCGGCTCACGAAGCTGCGCGCCAGCGTCGGGTCCAGCACGTCCGGGTCTTCGGCCAGGCCTATGCGCAGGGTTTGGGCCTGGGTGGCGCAGGCGGTGGCGGCCAATGTCAGGGCCAGCAGGATTTTGGTGCTCATGGTTTGTCCTTTGCGGTTGTCGATTGCGATGATGGCTGGCTTGGATGGCTGTCTTGCGCCGGGGATCGGTGGGAGGGTATGAACATCGTGGTCTCCATCAGGCCGCTTGCGCGTGAAAGGCGGCCTGGAGCCGGAGCAGCCTCTCGTTCACGACGGCGCCGCCGATAATGCCGGCCGGCGCCGTGATCTCTTCCCAGAAATGGCAGGCCACCGCGTGGCCGCCTTGTCCATCTGAACGCAGCGCGGGCACTTCCTCGGCGCAACGGTCCCGGGCGTAAGGGCAGCGCGTCCTGAAACGGCAGCCCGAAGGCGGTGTGATGGGGTTGGGCACGTCGCCCTGCAGCAGCGTGCGCTCGCGCTTGAGGCCGGGTTCGGGCACCGGGATCGCCGACAGCAGGGCCTGGGTGTACGGGTGGCGCGGTTGCGCGAACAGGCTTTGTTTGTCGGCGTACTCGACGATCTGCCCGAGGTACATCACGGCTACATGCGAGGCGATGTGCTTGACCACCGCGAGGTCGTGTGCGATGAAGACATAGGCCAAGCCCAGGCGCCGCTGCAAATCCTGCAGCAGGTTGACGACCTGCGCCTGGATGGAAACGTCCAGCGCCGACACCGCCTCGTCGCAGACGATGAGCCGCGGCTCCACGGCGAGGGCGCGGGCGATGCCGATGCGCTGGCGCTGGCCGCCCGAAAATTCATGCGGGTAGCGCTGCAGGTATTGCGGCGCCAGGCCCACCAGGTCCAGCAGCTCGGCGGCGCGCTCGCGGTGCCGGCCGCGCGCCAGGCCGTGCAGGGCCAGCGGCTCGGTCAGCGCCTGCTCCACCGTCATGCGCGGGTTCAGCGAGGAATACGGGTCCTGGAAAATCATCTGCAGCTCGCGGCGTTTGGCGCGCAGGCGGCCGGCCGGCAAGGCCATCAGGTCCTCACCGTCAAACCAGACCTGGCCGGAGGTCGCGTCCAGCAGCCGCAGCACCAGCCGCCCCACGGTGGATTTGCCACAACCCGATTCACCGACCAGCGCCATGGTCTCGCCGGTGTTCAACTCAAAGTTCAGCCCGTCGACCGCATGCACGACCGCCTTGGAGCGGCTGAACAGGTGCGGGCGCACCGGGAAATGTTTGACCAGGTTTTCGACTTTCAGCAATGCGCTCACGGCGTCACCTCGCTGGGTATGGCGGTTGCGGCGCGAAGAGGCGCCATGCCGATGTCCAGCGGCGCGCGCCAGCAAGCCGCTTCGTGGCCGTCGCCCATGTCCATCAGCGGCGGCACTTCCTGCCGGCATTTGTCGACGGCGAAGGGGCAGCGCGGCGCGAAGCGGCAGCCGTCCATGCGTGTCATGGGTGTGGGCACCTGGCCCTCAATCGCGTTGAGCCGGTCCTGCGCCAGGTGCAGCTTGGGGATGGAGCCCAGTAATCCTATGGTGTAGGGATGCTGCGGCTCGGCAAACAGGCGCCCCACGGGCGCGCGCTCCACGATCCTGCCGGAATACATCACGGCGACCTCATCGGCCAGCTCGGCGATCACGCCCAGGTCGTGCGTGATCAGGATGATGGCGGTGCCGGTTTCCTCGCGCAGCATGCGCATCAGGTCCAGCACCTGGGCCTGGATGGTGACGTCCAGCGCGGTGGTGGGTTCGTCGGCGATCAGCAACTGCGGCTCGCAGGCCAGCGCCATGGCGATCATCACGCGCTGGCGCATGCCACCCGAGAGCTTGTGCGGATATTCGTCGATGCGCTGCTCGGGTGAGGGAATGCGCACACGGCGCAGCATGGCGATGGCATGCTCCCTTGCTTCGGCCGCGCTGATGTCGCGGTGGCAGCGTATGCCTTCAATCAGCTGGTCGCCTATGGTGAAAGCCGGGTTCAGCGAAGTCATGGGTTCCTGGAAGATCATGGCCATGCGGTTGCCGCGCAGCGCGCGCATGTCGTCCGGGCCCAGCGTGGCCAGGTCGGTGCCCTCAAAGCGGATGGAGCCTGCGGAAATACGCCCCTGGCCCTTGGGCAGCAGTCCCATGATGGACAGCGAGGTCACGCTTTTGCCGCAGCCTGATTCGCCGACGATGCCCAGGGTGCGGCCGGACTCCACTGAAAAACTGATGCCGTCCACCGCGGCGAATTCACCACCGCCTTCGAGCTTGAAGCTGGTGCGCAGGCCGCTCACCTCCAGCAATACCGTCATTCGGCGGCTCCGCCGCGCAGTGCGTGAAAGCGCGTGATCTCGGCTTCGATCACCGCGCGATCGGTGATGCCCGCCGGGCTGCGGCGCGAAGGCAGGCAGGTGCTGAAGGGCTGGTAGCGCTCCAGGCTTTTGTCGTAAAGGCGGCGCAGTTCCAGCAGGGGCTCGGCATGGTCGTCCACCCGGATGTCCAGTGCGCAGTAATCTTCTGTGGTGTAAATCAAAAGTGCGGCGGCCTGCTTGCCGCGCTTGTCGCCGCCCGCGGCTTCGCCGGCCGCCAGCGCGGTGATCAGGCGTTCGGCAAAAGGGAGTTGGGCATTGGCCTCATAGGCCAGCGCCGTGGCTTCAATCACCTGCGGGCCGGCCAGCATGTTGCCGGCGACGGAATAGCCAACGCCCGCCGTGTGGCCGCACCAGTCTATGCAGGCGTTGCCGGTGTAGCTGGCGGCTTGGCCGTTTGCGCCTATCAGGTGCAACTGGCGGTGGTCACGGCCTTCGTCCGCCGAGGTCAGGCGCTTGATGATGTAGTCGGGAGACTGGCCGAAGGCCAGGCCGTCCAGCGCCGGCGCGGCATACAACGGGTTGACCAGCGCCTGCGTGGCAAGCGCCCCCACGCCGCTGCGGGCGTGCGGGCACAGCGCGCCCACGGCAAAAAATTTGCTGGCAACCGCCACGCCAAACGCGCCCGATGAATCGCGCGCGATGAGGGACCAGGTCATGTATCAGACTTTCATCGCAACTGCGCCCTTGGTCGGGCGTCTCGTGCTCCCCGCAAACAAAAAGCCGCATGAAGCGACTTTCAAATAGCTAATGGATGACGCATTTATCATGCCACGCTTCGGCGGGCTGTGCCTGCCAGCCAGGGCGCCGCTTCGCCGCTTATTCGACCTTGGCGCCTGAGGCCCTGACGACTTCCGCCATGCGCTTGTAGTCGACCGCCAGCAACTTCGCGAAGTCGGCGTTGTTCATGGCCAGCGGCTCGATGCCCTGCTTGTCCAGGCGCTCCAGCACCACGGGATCCTTGAGGACCTTGGCCATGGCTGCGTTGACGCGATTGACCTCGGCCGCCGGTGTGGCGGCGGGGCCCAGCAGGCCGAACCATGAATCGAACTGGTAGCCGGGCAGGCCGCTTTCGGCGATGGTGGGGACGTCGGGCAAATATTTGGAGCGCTTGGGCGAGGTCACGCCGATCAGGCGTATGCGGCTGTCTTTGGCAAAGGCCAGCGCGCCTATGCTGGCGGCGATCACGGCATGGGCGCGGCCCGAGATCACTTCGTTGATCGCCTCGCCCGTGGCCTTGAGCGGCACGTGCACCACATCGATGCCGGCCAGGCCGTTGAAGTAGGCCATCGAAAGGTGCGTGGCGCTGCCGACGCCGGCGGTGGCGTAGTTGAGCTTGCCGGGATTGGCCTTGGCGTAGCGGATATATTCGGCGGCGGTTTTCGCCGGCACGTCGGGGTGGATCATCAGCACGTAGTCGGCGGTGCCGATGTGCGCCATGGGGGCGAAGTCTTTTTGCGGGTCGTAGCTGAGTTTGGTGTAGAGCGTGCCGGCGATGTTGTGGCTGGCCGCGCCCAGCACCATGGCGCCGCTGTCGGGCGCCGACTTGGCGACATAGGCCGTGCCCACGGTGCCGCCGGCGCCGGGACGGTTTTCAATGATGACGGTCTGGCCCAGCGCCTGGCCGAGCTCGGTGGACATGGCCCGCGCCAGCAGATCCTGCACGCCGCCCGGCGCGAAGGGCACCACGATGCGTGCGATCTTGGTATTGGACTGGGCCAGGGCGCCGCCTGCGGCAAGGGCCAGGCCGGTGCCCAGGAAATCTCGGCGTTGCATCATGGAATGTTTTCTTTCGGATAGTGGTGGTTGCGGTTCGGATCAGGTTTTCAGTTCACGCAGATTTCGTCGGCCAGGCGGCGCATGAAGCGCTCGCACCAGGCGAGTTGGTCGAGTGTGACCCATTCGTTGGGCTGGTGTGCCTGCGCGATGTGGCCGGGGCCGCACACGATGGTCGGCACACCGACCTGATGGAACAATGCAGCTTCCGTGCCAAAAGACACCTTGCCGGCGCCCGAGCTGGCGTCGACGCCGGCGCACTTGAAGCACAGTTGGGCGATCTCGCTGTCGGCTTCCGTCGCGAAGCCGGGCAACACCGAGTTGAGCTTGTGGCTGATGCCGGTATCGGCCGCAACGGCCTGCATGGCCGGGACCAGGCTGTCGGCGAAGGCCTTGGCCTCGTTGAACAGCGCGACCGGTGAATTCATGTGATGGTGGCGAATTTCCCAGGTCACGTCGCAGTCGCGCGGGATGATGTTGAGCGCGGTGCCGCCGGCGATCACGCCGGTATGAATGGTGGTGTGCGGCACGTCGTAAATCGGGTCGAAGGGTCCCTCGGCCACCAGGCGGCGATGCATGGATTTCAGGTGCGCGACAAATTCACAGGCGATCTCTACCGCGTTGACGCCCAGCGGCGTCAGCGAGGAGTGCGCCTCGAAGCCGCGCACCGAGGTCTTGTAGGCGTGTTTGCCCTTGTGCGCGATCACCACCTGCATGCCGGTGGGCTCGCCGACGATGCAGCCGGCGGGTTTGTAGCCCTGGTCCACCATGTCGGCGATCATGCGGCGCACGCCTATGCAGCCGACCTCCTCGTCGTAGCTGAAGGCCAGGTGCACCGGGCGCTTGAGTTTGCGCTTGAGCAGCTCGGGCACCATCATCAGCGCGGTGGCGCCGTAGCTCTTCATATCGGTCACGCCGCGGCCGTAGAGCTTGTCGCCGATGATTTGCGCCGCGAAGGGGTCGGTGTCCCAGGGCTGGCCGTCGACCGGCACCACGTCGGTGTGGCCCGACAGCACCAGGCCGCCCAGCTTGGTTTCGCCGTTTTCGGCGGGCAGTGTGGCCCAGAGGTTGGCCTTCTTGCCGCTGTCGTCATAGGTGCGGCGGCATTCAATGCCCAGGGCTTCAAGCTTCGCCTGCGTCCAGTCGAGCAGGGGCAGGTTGCTGTCGCGGGAGACGGAGGCAAAGGACACCCATTTTTCAATCAGCGGCAAGGCGGCAAGGTCGGCGGCCTGCACGGCGCTGCGGGTGGCGTTGGGAAGTGGGGCATTCATGGTGGGCCTTTGTGGTGCGGCGCGATGCCGTGGTTTGCGGGACGGCGGCGGCCGAAGGAATAGCGAGGGGCGAGCGCGTTGCCGGAAAATTGTATGACAGCATACTATTTTGCGCGCGGGCGTGATCCCGCCCGAGGCCCGGTGGCGGCCCGGGCAAAAAAAACCGCCGGATCGAATGATCTCGGCGGTGTTGTGCAGCCAGGAGTGGCTGGGGGGGGCGCTTGCCGGCGGTCTTATTTTTTCCCGCCGCCACCACCGCCACCACCACCGCCGTTGCCACCTCCGTTGCCTCCGCCATTGCCGCCGCCGTTACCGTTACCGCTACCCTTGCCGCCGCCATGGCCGGCGTCCTTGCCGGCGCCCAGGCCCTTGCCCGCGATGTCGGCTTTTGCAACGCTGTCTGCCTTGGCGGAATGGCTGGATGCCTTGCCGCTCTTGTCGGTGTGTGAAGCGCTGACGACCGAGCCCAGCGTCACGCCCATGCCTTTGGCGATCTGCCCCCAGCCCATGCCCTCGCTTCTTTGCCCGAGCACGCCGCCCAGTGCGGCCGAAAGCTGCCCCGGCGTCGGATTGCTGATGCCTTGCTGGGCCAGCGAGGTTTTAGCCAGCGAAATGGCGATGTTGACGTTGCCGTAGCCCATCTTGCCTGTGGACGGCGACAGGCTGGCGGCGGGCGCCGTGGCGTTGGGGCCGGACAGGCTGGGCCCGAGTGTGATGGCGGTGCCGGTGCGCAGCCCGTTGACCATGGAGCGCGCGTTTTCCGGTGAACCAGCGAAGGCGCTGTAGTTGGCGGCCAGCCGGGCGCCTTCGGGGTTGCTGGTGGTTTGCGCGAAGGCGGGGCCGCCGCACAGCAGGATGGCGCTGCTGGCCGCCAGGGCTACAAGGGTTTTGGAGATGGTGAACATGATGGGTACCTCACGCTGGTAGCGCCGGCTGCGGGGTGCAGCCATGGCTTACTGATATTGATATTAGGAGTTTCTGCGTACGCAGAGTGCGTGTCGCGATAGCGTCCTACGTCTTTATGAGCATAAAAGCGCTGTCCGGTACCCGGATGTAAAACCGCGCGCAAAACGTTGGCGGCATTTGCGGGTACCCGGCGTCCGGGAAGCGGTCGCGGCTGAACCCGGCGAGAATGCGTCTCGCGGCATGCGCCGCCCGGCCATTTACCCCTCACAGAAAGCATTTCCCCATGACCAGCAGCATCTACACCACCTCCATTCCCGTTTTCAAGCAGATGCTGGGCGGCCTCAAGGGCGTCCTGGCCAAGGCCGAGGCCCACGCGGCAGCGAAGAACATCGACCCCAACGCGCTGCTGCAGGCGCGCCTTTTCCCCGACATGTTTCCCCTGCTGCGCCAGGTGCAGGTGGCCAGCGACTTTGCCAAGAGCGTGTCGGCCCGGTTGGCCGGCGTGGAAGTGCCCAAAATCGAAGACAAGGAAACCACGTTCGCCGAACTGCAGGCGCGCATAGACACCATACTGGCCTTCATCGAGGGACTGGGCGCGGCGAAGTTTGACGAAGCCGCCACGCGCGAGATCATCACGCAGGCTGGCACGCCCAAGGAAAAGCGCTTCACGGGGCAGTCCTACCTGCTCAACTACGGCCTGCCGCATTTCTTCTTCCACACCACCACGGCGTACGCCATCCTGCGCCACAACGGCGTGGAAGTGGGCAAGAAGGACTACATCGGAAGCTATTGAGCGATTGAAGAGCTATTGAATCCATGCCGGCGCCCATTGCTGGGCGCTGGTTGCCCGCCTGGGCTAGTGCGTTGCCGGGCTTTGTGCCTGCGCAAGTGTCCCGGGTGTCGCCGGGGTGTGCGGCATCCCAGCGCCGGGCTGCCGCGCGGGGGCTTGCCACAGACTGGGGTCGGGCAGCTTCTGGTGGGGGCAATTGGGGCTTCCGTCGAGCTGCCATGAAATGCCATGCAGCCAGTCATCGGCATGCGGCTCAAAACGCTTGAGGTCGGCCATCAGGGCTTTCTCGAAAGCCACCGCGTAGGTCAGCAGGCGCTGGTCCCAGTGTTTCATGATGATGCGCACGTGCATGCCTTCACCGTGGCGGCTGGAGGTCAGCAACATCTGGCAGTCCAGCCACTGCGCCGGAATGCCCGCCCGCCGGGCGGTGTCCCGCAACAGCACCTGGATCAGTTGCCGTCGCAAGCCAAGGGCGGAATTCTCTTCGCCAGGGGGAAGAGATCCCTCCGATTCAGGAAGGCTCGCGCCCGAAGTCCTTGCAGGCTCGTTTTTCGTTCCAAAGAGCTGGTTAAGTTTCATGATGTGCGCGCATCGTGTTGTGGCGCCAGCCGTCTGACAGGGCGTGTTTAACGCAGGGCCAAAGAGTTGACGTCAATTGTTACAAGGTGTTAACAATGTCCGCGAACCCAGTCCTCAAGTCAAGCCGATGACCTTTTAAAACCGGAACTTTTTCATGAAAACATGAATTGAAAGTTGTCTTTCCGCGCGCGTAAAACGGGAAGCCTCAGAGGGAAGCTGCTCATCATCGCGCTTCAGTCTTAGCGTCATGTCCGGTCCGAAGGACTCGTACCGCGTTCGCGCTGCGCGGAACGCTTGTCTCGCTAGATGTTTCCATATGTAATAAAAATAAGACTTACGCACGCACGAAATAAACGAAAGTTGTCTGCGGAAAAACGTGCCGGTAGAGCGGGCGGGCAAGCACCCGCGCCAGGTTTTTGGGTTGCAGCATCCCGGAGGCGCTGTTGTAGAGCCGGTAAAAGCTGGGATGCAGCGGCTTGAGGCCGAACTCCTTGCCGAAGGCCACCAGCGAATCGTGGCTGAACGCGTTGATGTGCTCCAGCGGGGCGATCGGCATCTGGTCGCCGGCCGAAAGTGCGCCGAAATTTTTCCCCTGGCTGATTTTTTTCAGCGCGGCCGCCGCATCGGGAACGCTGATCTTGATGACCCCGTCGCCCGACAGCGCGTCGCGCAGCTTTTCGAGCACCAGCCGGGGTTCCGTCAGGTGTTCGAAGACCTGCTCGGTATTGATGAAACGGAACCTCCTGGCCGGCAGGTCGCCCAGGCCGACGACCCGCAGCCCCACAGACCGGCCATGGCGGGCGCGCTCCTCGGACAACTCAACACCCCACACATTGCAGCCGAAGCCCATGGCCATCTTCGACCAGTGCGCCCAGCCAAAGCCGAAGTCCAGCATGTCCAGCTCACCCGGCGGCAGCCCGAAGTGCTGGATGATGAACTGGACCTGCTCGGCGAGGTAACGGTATTCGTCAAGGCTGTAGTTGCGGTGTTCACGCTCCAGCTCGGTGCCCGGGACCCAGTCGTTGTAGATTTCACCGAGCAAGGGGTCGTTGGGCACCTGTTGCTGAAAGACGAGGCCGCAATGGTCGCAGCGGGCGAGGGCATAGACGCCCACGTCGGCCGCCCTGGACGCATGGCCTTCATAGTGTCTTGCCAGGTAGGCCTGGATGCCCGCGCCGGTATACGGCTCCTGGTAAACCAGGGACAGGGAGCCTGAAAGGCAGCYGGGGCAGCGGGTCCTGGTTTTCAGGGGTGATTCGCCCGGCTGCGTGACGCCCTGAAGCGGCGCCTGCCGCGACGTTGGCAGGCCTTCCCTGCGGGACGGTGAGGCCGGTTCAACCGGCAGGCGTGGGAGTTCAAGTGAGCTGGCAGGCATGTTCATGGTGGCTTCCGAAGTGCCGCAACGCAGCAGTACCGGCCACCTTAGCCGCTAGCGGGGTCCGCGCGGGTAACCCGCTGTAAACCGTGTATCGACTCCCTGTCGCGAGGAAGCCGTCCTGCGGCGGCAGTTTCGACGGCGCGGCGGTCCTGCCTGGACGCCGATCCATGCCAGCGCACCACCGACGGGGGCGCCGGCACTGAGCCGACGCCCCGTGCATCAGGCCATGCGGTTCCGGTTTTCGACCAGCGCGCAGCCGGTGATGCGCCACGCTTTGTTTCGTTGCCGCTCCAGGCTGTAGACCGCCAGCCACGAAGCGCCGCCGGCATCCGTCATCTGCACGCGCTGGATGGCCTGGTCGTCCTTGCCCTCGGCTTTCAGGAATGCCACCGAGCCCGGGCGGTACACCACCGGGTAGTCCTTGCGCACCATTGCCATGAAGCCGGCGGCGTTGCCGACGGCTTCTCGCACATTGGGTGCCGCGAACGAAAATGCCTTGGCCGCATCGTCTTTGGCAAATGCGGCCAGCTGGCTTTCGATCACGCCGCGCACGCTTTTTTCGTCGGCCGCCGTAAATGGTGCGGCCTGTGCCGGCGCGGCGCCGAGCAGCAGAGCCAGGGCCGCGGCTCCGGCGGCGAGCAGGCCGCGCAGCTGCGCCGAAGCAAGGTTTATGCGGATGTTCATGGTTTTTCCTCCTGGGATGGTCCAGTTGTCGGCCAGCAATGCCATCATGCCGCAACTGCAACTTGCCTGAAAGTACGCAGCCGGCAGCGCGGCGGATGCCGTCCCCGGCCGGGCACTGCGGCTACAGGAGTTGCCCGCGCGCCAGCACCACGACGCCGCCGCTGACCATGATCTCATCAGCCGCGTTGGCCTGCACCGTGATCTTGCTGGGGCGCCCGACGAAGCGGCCCTGCTTCAGCGTGATGAGCTCGCCCGGCGTTGCCGCGCCGTGCTGCAGCAGGTAGGCGCCCACGGGGCCGGCCGCGCTACCGGTGGCGATGTCTTCCACCAGCCCGGCGTTGTCCCAGGTGCGGCCTTCGCGCGCCGCCACGTCCAGCACATAGGCAAACTTGGCGCCCACGGTGGCCAGCAATGCCTCGAAGGCCGGGTGCACGATGCGCGCGCGGTCCAGGCCGCCCGCTGCGGGCACCAGCAGGTAGGGCAGGCCGGTCGACACGACCTGCAGCGGAAAGCGGATGTCCAACTGTGAGGCTTCGAGGTTAAGCGCGGCCAGAAAGGCCTGGCTTTCGGCGCGGCCCAGCGGGGCTTGCAACGTGGCCTTGCCCTGGTTCATGCGGGCGTCGTAAGTGGCAGCCGTGCCTTGCAGCCGCGTGGTGCTCAGCGCGACCGCGCGTGTGCCCAGCATCAGGGTCCATTCGGCAACCGGTTGCCCGGCGGCATGCAGGTGGTGCAGCAGGCCGGCCGCGCCCAGCAGCGGGTGGCCGGCGAAGTCGAGTTCTTCTTCCATCGTGAAGATGCGCGCTTCGAAGCGGCTGCCGGGACCGTCGGGCGTGATGAAAATGCTTTCGAACTGCCGCATCTCCACCGCCAGGCGCTGCATCGCGCGCGCCGGCAGCGGGCTTTCGGGCAGGAAGACCGACAGGCCGTTGCCGGCCAGCGCCTCATGGGTGAACACGTCGACCTGGTAGTAGCCCAGGCCCGGGAAAGATGTCATGCTGGTTTCTCCTGGGGACCGCCCGGCGATGGCGGTCGGCAGGGGAATTATCGGGGGCGCCGTAATGGGCCCCTATATGTGGCTTAGATCCCGAGAATCTTCTTGGCGCCGCCCAGCGCCTTCATCGAGTCGTCGTGCTTGCCTTCCTTGTGGAATTTTTCGCCATCGGCACGCAGTTCCTTGACCTTGCTCATGTCGGCTGGCGACAGTTTGGGGTTGGTCATCAGCTTGGCGTCTATAGCCTTCATCTCGTTGGGGCAGTTGTGGGCAAAAGCCAGTGAGGATGTGGCAAGCGCCACGGCGGCAATGATGAGCTTCATGCGAATCTCCAGGCTGCGTCAGAAGATGCTGACGCCAGATACTAGCAAGCCGTGGGACTGCTCACAAGGGCGGTTGCCCGCAGCGCTGCCTAGCCAATCTGCAGTTGGGAATCGCCAATGAAACGGTAGTCGGGGATTTCCAGGTTGGTCGGTGCCGGCACGTTCTTCACCACGCGGCCGGCCAGGTCGAACCGGGAGCCGTGGCAAGGGCAAAAAAATCCGCCGGGCGCATGCAACTCGGCGTTCAGCGCGCTGTCGTCCAGGCGCAGGGTCGGGGAGCAGCCCAGGTGGGTGCAAACTCCCACCGCCACCAGGATTTCCGGGCGTTCGGAGCGGGTCGGATTGGCGCACGATTTCGGTTGTTCGGAGCGCTTGGACCGCGGGTCCGCCAACGCCGGGTTGGGCTGCCGCAGCGCGCGCACCATGTCATCGCTGCGGCGCATCAGCCAGACGGGTTTGCCGCGCCAGGCGACAGTGCGCAGCTCGCCTGTCGCCAAGCTGGAAATATCCACCAGCACTGGGCCGCCTTCGGCACGCGCCGCTTCAGAGGGCGCCAGGCTGGCGGCGAAGGGGTAGGCCGCAGCCAGCAGGCCGGCGCCGGCGGCGATGCCGGTTGCCGCCGCCAGCAGATGACGCTTTTCAGCATCCTGCAAAGTGCCGTCGTCTATCGCGTGTACCAATTCGCTGAGGGTGCGCATGGTTTGCTTTTTCAGATCGGTCCGGTCTGGGTGTTTACGGCCTGGTTTTATCCGCGCCCGCGGCCCAGAGAAACACTTCCCTGGAGGATTGACCCGCCTTCACGTCCACTTTCCGGTGCAGGGTCTGGCCGGCCAGTGTGGCCTCCACGGCATAACTGCCCGGCGCCAGCCGCGCCAGCAGGAAGGGGCCTTCGGACGTGGCTTGAAGAACTTCCTGCCCCCGGGCGTCGCCTATCCGCACCTTCACGTCAGCGGCGAAGTCGGCGCGCTGCCTGTCCTGGATGGCGAATTCAAGCACCAGCGGCCATTGCCCGCTGGCCTTGCGGATCGCCTCGGTTTCCTCCACGCCTATGCCACCACTTAAATATTCAACCGGGCCGCTGGTGCGTATCGGCGGCAAGGGCGGGCCGGCCTGGGCCAGCACAGCGCCCGTTACGAGGGTCACCAGCGCGCCGAAGACGGCCGCAGAGGTGGCCTTGCGTGTCAAAGTTTTCATTTCAACAGGCTCCTTCCGCAAAGAGGGTCATCACACCGTATCAGGCTTTGCGCGCCGGGTGTTCAAGGCCGCTTAAAACCATTGTTCGCGGGTCAGCTTAGGCCGGCCTTAAGTGAAATAAAGGGCGCGGGAAGACGCGCCTAAAATCCCGACTGGCTTGTTTGCCGCCGCAAGCCCGCCGTGTTCAAACCCCATGCTCCTTTAAATCACCTGGACCCGCCACCCATGTCCCTCGAAGTCATTGAAGCCCAGACCGGCGACAAGCCCACCGCCACCATCCTGATCATGCACGGCCTGGGGGCGGACGGGCGCGACTTCCTGCCGATCGCCGAGCAGCTCAATCTCTCCAGCGTGGGTGATGTGCGTTTCCTGTTCCCGAGCGCGCCGTCCATTCCCGTGACCATCAATGGCGGCTACGTCATGCCGGCCTGGTACGACCTGCTGGGTGCCGACCTCGTGACCCGGCAGGACGAGGCCGGGTTGCGCAAGTCGCAGGCCGACATCGAGGCGCTGATCGCCCATGAAACATCGCGCGGCATTCCCGCCAGCCGCATCGTGATCGCGGGCTTCTCGCAAGGCTGCGCCATGGCCTTGATGACGGGCCTGCGCCACGGCGAACGGCTGGCCGGCATCGCGGGGCTTTCAGGTTACCTGCCGCTGGCCGACAAGACCGCCGCCGAGCGCAGCGCCGCCAACCAGGATGTACCGATTTTCCTGGCCCACGGCACGCGCGACGGCGTGATCGTGCTGCCGCGCGCCACCGCCACGCGCGATGCGCTCACGGACATGGGCTATCCCGTCGAATGGCATGAGTACGCCATGGAGCACTCGGTGTGCCCGCAGGAGATTGTCGACCTCGAGAAGTGGTTGCTGAAGGTCCTGGCTTAAGACGGACAGGCGCTCACGCTGGCTGCGCGCCTCGCGCATCCCGCGCCATGCGCCGCACGCGCCACAGCAGGAAAAATGCGATGCTGAAGTTCAGCAGGTTCCAGGCCACGCCGTTCATAAAAGCCGCGTGGTAGGAGCCGGTCAGGTCGAAGACCTTGCCAGACATCCAGCCGCCCAGCGCCATGCCCAGCAGGGACGCCATGATTACCGTGCCCACGCGCGCGCCGGCCTCGGCGGGCTCGAAGTATTCGCGCACGATGATGGCGTAGCCCGGCACGAGGCCGCCCTGGAACAGGCCGAACAGCGCGGCGATGACGTAAAGCGACACCAGCCCGTCAAAGGGCAAAAACAGCAGCAGCGCGATGCCTTGCAGCACCGAGCCCAGCATCAGCGTGCGCAGCCCGCCGATGCGGTCGCAGATCGCGCCAGACACCAGGCGGCTCACCACACCGCAGGCCAGCATCAGCGACAGCATCTCGGCGCCGCGTGCCGCGCCGTAGCCCAGGTCGGTGCAGTACGACACGATGTGCACCTGCGGCATGGCCATGGCCACGCAGCAGGCCACGCTGGCCACGCACAGCAGCATTTGCGCCGAGCCCGGCGTCAGGCCGAAAGGCATGCTGCTGGTCGTGGCCGCCAGGGCACTGTTGCCAACGCTGGAGGCCACGGCCACCGGCGGGCGCTTGCGCATCAGCAAGGCCAGTGAGGCCATGGCCACAAAGCTGAACAGGCCCAGGCCCAGGTAGGTCTGCCGCCAGCCCACGCTTTCCACGAAGTGCTGCACGATGGGCGGCCAGATCGCGCCGCCCAGGTAGTTGCCGCTGGCGCAGACCGCCACCGCGAAGCCGCGGCGGCGCACAAACCACAGGGAGGTGTCGGCCAGCAGCGGCGCGAAGGTGGCGGCCGAGCCGAGAAAGCCGATCAGCAGGCCGTGCGCCAGCGAGAACATCCAGATGTTGCCCGCCATCGCCGCCAGCGCAAAACCCAGGCCGAGCCCGCACGCGCCAATCAGCAGGGGCACCATCACGCCGAAGCGGTCGGCCAGGCGCCCCATCATCACGCCGCCCACGCCGAAACCGATCATCAGCAAGGTATAGGGAATGGACGCATCGGCGCGCGAGACGCCGAACTCGGCCTGCACCGCGGGCAACACCACGGCCACCACATACATGCCGCAAGCGCCCACTGTCATCAGGGCCAGCGTGACCATGAGGCGCATCACGGCGTAGCGGGAGTCGACGAGGGAAGAGGGGGCCTGGGAGGTATCGGTTGTGGGGGCGGGGAGGGGACTCATCGGCGCTAGGGTACACCAGCCACCGATGCGCTGCAGGGAGGGTAGCCTGGGCTTTCCCTTATACCCCGGTGGAAGCCGGAAGCCGTAGTTTCAGCGCCAGCATTCCGCGATCAATGCGGCGCTGGGTGAAACAGCGGTCAGGCCTTTCGCGCCCGCCTGCATGATCGTGAAGCCGCCGCATTTGTCATTGGCCATGGCCCGGCCTGCCAGGGGCGTCATGACCAGCGCGAAGGTGCTTGTTGTGGCGGCGCTGGGGTTGGTACCGGTGGTCACCAATTCGTATAGCTGCGTCCCCTCGGCAGGCGAGCGCAGAAATCCGGGCGGCATGATGGACCAGACCGAGGCGCCGTTGCGATCCTGGTCATAGCGGTCGTTGGCGGAGTAGAAGCGCTGCATGTACTGGGCGGCCTGCAGCAGTTGCGCGCGAGCGGCGGCCCGGTGCCCGCGCGCGACATAAGTGGAGTGGGTCGGCATGGCGACTGCGGCGAGTATGCCGACGATGGCGACCACGATCATCAGCTCGATGAGTGTGAATCCGGTGCAGGTGAGCAATTTGATTGAGGAGGACATGGTGAAATTTCCGTATCAACCGGGTGTGCGGTCAGTTGGCACGGGGGAAGATCTGGCGCCAGGACCGGGTGACGACAGGTCGTGAACCGACCCGTGCGTCCTGGGAGCCCGACGAACTCTGTATCTGGATTCGGTCAGGAATGACCACCGGTACGCTTGTTTGATTGTTGCCACTGCTGCTGTTGCCGCCACCAATGCTGCCGCTGGTGCTGGTGCTGAAAGCAAGCGTAAGAAGAACAACATCCGAACCATCGGCAAGCGATGTATAGGCACAGACGTTCGCGTCGTTCACGTCGATATTTCCGTCGGCATTGGTATCAAAGGTTCCGCCGCGGCGGCAGGTGCCTGTCAGGGGATTGATAAGGAAGCTCAAAGCCTTGCTGGATGACGCCTGGCAGCTCAAGGCCGCTGGCGCCGGCACTATGGTGTCAATTTTGACAACTTCGCCGTACATCTGGATCGGGTAGATCCCCCTTTGACCGCTAAACACGTTGAGACTTAACTTCCAGCCGCGCCGCATGGACCAGTCAATGCGGGTGACCGACGGATCGGCGTAAGCCACCGAGTAAAAACTGACGGGGCCGGCGTTGAGAGTGCTACCGGCGCTCGGGACAATGCCTGTCTTGACCTCAACGGCCTGCATTTGTTCAAGGTCGCCGTCTTCAATGTTTTTGATGTTTTTGTATTTTTCTCCGGCCAGGGGGCCAAAAGGTTTTTTGTCCCACAGGCCATAGGCGGCCTGTACAGGTGTGGTGCTTGCGGGATCGCTTGCTTCAAACAGCTTGCCGGTCACCACAGTCACCAGATAGCTCGACAGGTAGTCGGATTGATCGCGTCGCTCCAACACCGCCGGCTGCGCCGTGATCGGCAAGGCTTTGCCTCTGTTCTGCGCGGTGAACAAGGTGCTACCGTCATTGCCCAGCTTCCATTCGTCGGGTGTTGCGCCGCTGAGGTCGAACTTCCACACCCGGCCCTGAAGGTCGCCCGCATAGGCGCCTATGATTTGCTGCCCGCCGTTGAGCACCAGGCGCACGCCGCCCAGGCCGTTGCCGGAGACGCTGTCGGTTTTGATTTCTTTCAGGAGTTTTCCGGAACCCGTCTCGACAATGAACAGGCTGGCCTGGCCGGACTTGCTGTCATAACCGTTGCCGAAGATGCTGACCCAGTGGCCGTTTTTGGTGAAGCCGCTTTGCACGGCGCTCAAAACATGGCCCAGTTCCTGGAACGAGTTCGCCGCGTTTCCGGGTAGTACTGGGAATGCCGGGTCTGGGTTGATTTCCCACAATACCGACTTGCCATCCATTGTCAGTGGCTTTGTAACGTCCAGGGCAAAGACGGCTTTAGCGCCCGCGCCGGTCGTACCTACCAACAGGTTTTTCCATCCGGGGGCCGCGCCCGCAGTCACGTAGGCATCAACCTCATTCAAAGGGCCATCCACCAGGTAGGTGTGGACGTAGGTGACGCTGGCCAGTGACTCCATCTTTCCCAGCACCGAGCGAGGCACATAGGCAAACAGTTCAAGGCCGTTGCTTTCGGCGAACGCGTGCAGCATACCGTCGTTGGCGCCTACGAAGAGCACGCCCTCCTTGCGCGCGGCCTTGGTGTCCAGGTAATTCTTGTAGCTCTCCAGTCCTGGCGTGCCTGCCGGAAGTTTTTCATACTTCGGGTTGGTATTGTTTTTGATGAACACAGGGGACGAATTGACGATGTCGCCCAGCACTGCCGCGCGCCGTCTGAATGCTTTGCCTGCCTGGGCCTGGTCGCCACGCAGGAAGTTCACGAAATCGGCATTCACCGCGGAGCTCAGCTGCAGTTTGCTGCTACCGCCTTTGAGCCTGTTGCCGGCCAGATCGATGTTGGCGTAAGTGAACTCAATCGCCTGCCTGTCCGCATCGGCCCACACAAAAATCTTTCGGTCCGCAAACGAGGGCAAGGTGGTCTTGCCGGTGGGTTGACCGCCGTTGGCAGTTTCAATCACCTGCCATTCGACAGTTCCGTCCGGCTTGACCTTTTGCAGGTTGCCCCACCAAGTACCGTTGTTGTAGAGCGGGACAAACTTCCGGGTACCTGTGTCGAGCACCGTACCCGATGCGGCTATCCCGGATTCGGAAAGGTTCTGCCCCGCGATCAGGCTGATGATTTTGCTGATGCCTTGCTTGAACTGCTCCGCATCGGTGACCGTCAGAAAATCGCCTCCGCCGTTGTGTGCCGCATGGCGAAGGTCGTCAATGGTGGAAAACTGGTTGGGTGTGGGCGCTGGCCAATCCCGTTCTCCGGCCTTGGCTTTTGCCACCTCCTCATCCGACATGGCGCCATAAGCGCCGAAGCTGACGGTGTAAGTGGTCATGTTTTGCCAGAACGGTGGATTGCTGGCGCCGCCGGGACCGGCGTTGTTCTCAAGGCCCGGCTGAAGGTCGGTGGCCCAGTATTTCAGTGCTACGTCGGCCAGGGTGCCGCTGGTGCTGGCGTCATTGACGTTTGCACCCCGGATGCCGGGGGTGCCGTCCGTCCTGTCGGATTTTCCCTTGTTGCGTGGGTCTGTTTTGTCCCCAGGCTTGTATTGGTATGTTTTCCCCGTGGTGGTATGGGTCAGCTTGGGGAAGTCCGTTTTTCCGTCGGCATCGTCAATGCCCGGCGGAAGGTCGGAGGCGGGGTTTGGATTCTCCGGGGTGGGCGACGGATTGTTCCAGTAGCCATCCGTGATCAACAGCGCGTAGGAACGCCGGCACGCCAGATGAGCGGTCGTGTCAGGCGGAGTCACCCATGGCCTGGCCCCCCAGGGACCGTTGTCGTCCGCGTTCTGGTAATACTTTCCGGCACGGTCCAGCGCGGACCGCAGCGGCGTTTCCCTTCCCCAGGTGCGACTGTCCAGCCAGTCAAAAAACTGGCTTTTAACCACGCCAAAGTCGGTCATGGTGGTGAGGGGTGGCGGTGTGTAAAGATCGGCATAAGCGAGGCGGAAATTGTCGAGCTGGCTTGCGAAGGCCGCCGACAGGCCGGTTTTTGCCGCGAAGAGGCGTCTCCTGTGGAACGCACGCCAATTGGCGATGTTCTGGCGTTCTTCGACCAGTGTGCAGGGATCGCCGGCGCAGTCGGTGCGGCTGCCGTTGTGTTTTCCAAAGGGGTTGCTCGATGTGCCCGCACCCAGATCCACACCATTTGATTTGAAGCCGCTTTTGGTGACCTCCTGGCTGTTGTAGTTGGCTTCTGTCCGTAGTTCGCTGAGTGTGGGGCTGGCTTTGTCTTTGAGCCTTTTCTTCGGCTGGTAAATCTTCACAACCTCCGCATCACCCACGGTCGCGTTCTTCACGCGCTCTCCTTTCTCGTAGCCAGGGCCGTAGGTGGTCAGGGGGTTGTAATACAAGCGGTTGTTAAACGGGGAATACAGGAATTCCCACTCAAAAAACGAAGAAGAACCCAAGGGGACCCCGTAGAGCTTGTAGTACCAGAGATCGTCGTCCCAGAGACAGGCGAGATCCTTGACTTGTTCCTTGTTCATCGCTTGCGCCACATGCCATGCGAAGATACAGTTCCGGCTCATGGAGCCGGAGGTGTCCATGACTAGGGCAATATTGGGCTTGACGCTGGTGGTCCTGTTCAGCAGTGGTTCTTGCGCCACTTCGGCCAGCGTGTAATTAGTTGCGAGAAGCGCCGCTGTGCAGCCAGCAAGTGCGCGCCAGAGGAAAGACTGCATGTGCGGTTTCTTTCCGCATGGGTGGCGCTTCATTGGATGGTGACGACGGATTGAAGCCATATTTCGGTACCTTTTGGTGGGTTTGCGTTTGTTTTGACATCGGGCCCGAAGCCGCGCGCCGTGGTCATGAACACGTTGTCGTCGGCGGGGCTCATGTATTGCGACATGCATTCAGGTGCACGAAAAAAATACACGGCGCTGCCCGTGTCGCCCGCAGCTGCGATGGGGACCCCGCGGAGGCTGGGAGATATGCGGGGGCCGTCCCAGTTGCCCATGCTCTCCCAGGTGTAGGGAACGCCTACGGGTGCCGTCTCGGGGGCGAATCCGGCAGCAGGGTTGGCCGCGTTGGCCTGCACCTGCTGTTCGCAAAATCGCAGCGCGGCTTCGGCCGCCTGCTGGGCCAGCTCTTTCAGGCGGCTCTGGTTGGCGACCTGCTCGGTGGACGAGGCGCCGCGTATCGATATGGTGGACAGGATGGACAGCAGCGCCAGCATGATGAGTGCAATGACCAGCACAATGCCCTGTTGCGCCTGGCGCTTTCCGAGGAGGATGGGACCCGGGCCTGTCATGAATAGCCCACGCCGTGGTTGCGCAACAGCACGGTGCTGCGGTAGGCGCGTCGTAACTTGCCGTCGGTAATGGTGATCTTGGTACCGCCGCAGTCCTGGTAGCTGGGTTTTGCGCTTGAGCTGCCCAGATCCGACAGCACGATGTTCTCGCTGGCAACCACGATGCAGATCTGCGCCGCGACCACCTTGTTCCAGCGATCCTGCAGGGAAAGCGCGGCCAAGCCGGGATACCCCGTGGGGTTGTTGATTTCGCCGGCCGACAAGTAGCCTTTGACGTCGAGGTTGTCGTCGGCGGCTGGGTCGGCCACTGCGAAGTTCGCTGTCAAGCTTTCGATGTTTTCGGCGATGGTCTGCGATGCGCCGAGGTCGCTGCTGCCGCGGCATCTCAGTGCGCGGCCTTCAACATAGAGGCGTGCCTGCATGACGTAAAAGCCGGAACCCGGCGAGACGGTCACACCGCTGCCTATGCAGTCCATGGGCTCGCCCGTAGTGGTATTTTTGCCGCTGCTGAGGTCGCCCTCGTAGACGACGGCCACCGCAAAGCTGCCCCCAGCATTGCATGTCAGGTCATCGACCAGGACATTTGTCGGGTTCGAAAACCCCGTGTCGCAGGCACGCAAGCCCCAGTTGCCTTGCCCGAGGTCATTTCTCGAGCCGGTGGCGTCGCGCCGGGGGTTGTAGCCTGCCAGGCGCATTTCGTGGGTGATGACGGCCAATGCGATCTGGGCGTCTTCATTCATCTGGCCTTGTGCCTGGGCATTGCGCAGGGCTTGGTCGCCGCCCAGGTACATGATCACCAGCGCGCAGATGATGACCAGCCCCAGCATCATGGAGATCAGCAATTCGATCAGGCCGACACCGGCCTGCCGTTTCGGGCCACCACTGGCCGGCGGCCTCATAGCTGCACCTTCATGTAAAAACAGCGGGGCAGGGGGGTCAGGGCCTTTGCGTCGGCGGGGCAGTTGTCGGAGTGAAGTTCCGCGGACTGGGCGGTGCCGCCTGCCGTTCGGGTGTTGTCAAAAACTGCGGCCTCCTCCCAGAGAATCCAGAGGTCTGCCTGTGTTGTGCTGCCTGCGGGGCGGACTAGTTCGACGCCGCCCCCGGGCAGCGCTTCGCGTACACGGCTGCGGAAGGTCGCGATGTCCCTGGCAACCAGGGAATCCGTTGTGCAATTGGGGAACGTGCACAGTGCGCTCGTGGCGACGGGCAGGACGGCATTGGGAAGCATGTTGATTCCGTCATACTTTTTTGTTGCGAGGCCGTTCGGGTTGAGCCTGATGCGTTCAGCGAGCTCGCCGGCGAGGGCGCTGGCGATAGCGCGGTTCGCCGCGTTTTTTTGCGCCGCAAGCGAATAGACCTGCATGCCAGCCAGCGCCAGCATTCCGAAGGACAACAGCAGCATGGCTACCAGGACTTCGAGGAGGGAGGCGCCGCGTTGCGCGCGAGGCAGACAAGGCCGCAGCGGGGTTGAGTTCAAGTCGGGCATTGGACGCCTCCCGTGTAGGCTTTGACGCGACCCACGATGTTCAGGCACAGGGTGCGGGTCTGGCGTGTGTTGGCGACGCTCGAATCGCCCTGCGCCTGCACTAGCCATCGCCCCATGAGGCCGACTGCGCGGCCGGTGGCGTTGTAAGTGAGGTAGTTGCGGTCATTGCGGGGGACTCCGGCGTTGTTCAGTGCCAGAAAGCTGCTAAGGCCCGTGAACGGCTCTTGGACCCGGACGACGGTGTCGGTTCCCCCGTCAAATGCGCCGTCGCCGTCCTCGTCGACAAAAACCACCCAGCCTTCCATCCAGCCCCCGACGGCGGCCCCGTCGCCGTTGGAGCAGGTGGGGGTGGCGGCCATCGGGTTGGCGCTTCTGCAGATCGTGACGCTCTTTCCGCGCCGCATGGCTTCGCCGCGCGCATAACGTGTGTCGGCGATAAAGGCATTGACGGCGCTGGAGACGGAGGTGCCGGCGATCAGGCCGCGGAAAGAGGGAATCGCGAAGCTCGCAAAAATCGCGATGATGGCCATGACCACCAGCAGCTCGGTGAGCGTGAATCCCTGCAGTTGCGGTGGCGTCGCATGGCCGGGCAGCCGGCTTTTGACTGGCCTGGGGGGGCCGTTGCGGGGATTTTGTGGTCCCTGCGCTGCATGGAACACGGTGGCGTCCCGGCGTTGAAAATTCATGGCGGCTTCTCGAACGGTTTTTTGAACCCCTAAACCGTACTTGAGGCCACCGCGTTGATGCGGCGCAATTGTCCGCAGCCGAACTTTGATTGTCGGATTAGTGCAGCGATACCATGAAAAATGGACCTCTGTGTTTATGCGCACTGCACTTTTCGTGCACGCGCGGCGGCTTCGGGCGCCCGCGCCGAGTTCGCAAGCGGCTTTACGCTAAAACCGTTTATTGCAAGGGAGCGCCACGCCAGCGCTTGCCGCGTGCCTCAATGCGGCCGGGGCACCTGCTTTTAGCTGGAGGTCTTGAAGCAGTCGCCTACAGCGGCGAAGGCTGCGTGGCTTCGTAGCCGACTGGCGCGGGGTTGCCGTCGGCCCGCATGCCGAGTTCCTGGTCACGGATACGGAAGAGGCGTTCGAGGTCTTTCATGGCGTCGCCATCAGGCGCTGCGGATGCACGCTGGGCCGCCGCTTCGGCGGATGCGGCCGCCGTGGTGTGCTCAGCCTGTGGCGCCTGGGCCTGGCCCAGGGACGCGAGGATGGGGGCTGCGGCGGCTGCCGCAGTGGCCGCACTCATGGGTTCGAACAATGGAGCGATGGGCTGGACAAGGGGCTGGGCGGGGCGGACCGGCCGGACTGGGGGAACGACCGGGTCCGCCCAAAAGGATTTGTCGGGCATGCTGCGGTGCGGGCAGGTTTGCGCCACGTCCAGCTGCCATGAAATGCCGTGCAGCCACTGGCTGGCCTGCGGCTCAAAGCGGGTGATTTCGACCATGAGGGCATTCTGGAATGCGAAGGCGTAGTTCATCAGGCGGTCGTCCCATTCGCGCACGACCAGTCGCACATACATGCCCGGCCCCCTGCTGCGGCTGTTCACCAGCAGCATCTGGCAGTCGATCCAGCGCGGTGGAATGCCGTATTTGCGCAGCGCGTCGCGCAGCAGTACCTGTACCAGCTGGCGGCGCGTGGCGTTGTCCGAACCGTCTTCAATGGTCAGCGGGTTGTCCCGGCTGGAAGCGGGCGGGCGTTTGGCCGAGGTCCCATGAGGTGACCCGCCAAACAGTTTGGTTATCAATTTTTTCATTTTTGGTGCGGCTCCTCGCAGTTTGACCCCAACGCTTCCCTCGAAAAACCGGTGGGTCTGGAAGCGTATGAAGCGAAAACAGAGGTGTTACTGAATGTTTTTTTATCGTCGTCCAGCTTGACTGACAAGTCAAGGAAGTTTCAACAACTTGGCGGGAAGGCGTCGCTCGCTTTCCACATCCAAATGGCTAAAGTGTGTATTTGTGCCCGAAACGGAGATGCATGGCCGAAATCCGGCCGGCCTGCCGGCCGGGTCGCCAGACCCCACCCGGCCTGTGCTGGCAAGCCCGCCCGTGCCAGCGTAAAGCGGCGGGCTGTGATAACTTCCACGCCAATTCAAGAACCTGGGGGAATGACGATATGACCAAGTTGCAGGCGCCTGCGGGCGCGCTACAGGGCCGCCTGAAAGCGCTCACCCCCGCCCGGCTCAAGGGCATGCGCCGCGGCATCGAAAAGGAAAGCCTGCGCGCCCAGCCCGGCGGCGGCCTGGCCCTTACGCCGCATCCCGCCGCCCTGGGTTCGGCCCTCACGCACCCGACCATCACCACCGACTTCAGCGAGTCGCAGGTGGAACTGGTCACCGGCGCGCACAAAAGCCCCGAAGCCACACTGCAGGAACTCACGCAACTGCACCAGTTCACCTACAGCACCATGAAGGCGCTGGGCGACGAAATGCTGTGGGTCTCCAGCATGCCCTGCGGCCTGCCGACCGACGAAACCATCCCGATCGCGCGTTTCGGCTCGTCCAACGTCGGGCGCGCCAAAAGCGTCTACCGCATGGGCCTGTCGCACCGCTACGGGCGGCGCATGCAGACGATTTCGGGCATCCACTACAACTGGTCGTTGCCCGACGTGAGCAGCGAACAGTATTTCGCGCTGATCCGCAACTTCCGCCGCCAGGCTTTTTTGCTGCTCTACCTGTTCGGCGCCTCGCCCGCCGTGTGTTCGAGCTTTGTCGCCGGCCGCCAGCACGAGCTGCAGACCCTGAGCGACAGCACCATGTACATGCCGCACGGCACCTCGCTGCGCATGGGGCGGCTGGGCTACCAGAGCGATGCGCAGGCCTCGCTGGCCGTTAGCTACAACAGCCTGGACGGCTACGGCGCCTCGCTGCAGGACGCGCTGACCCGGCCTTACCCGGCCTACGAGGCCGTCGGCATCCGCAACCCGGGCGGCGACTACAACCAGCTGGCCACCACGCTGCTGCAGATCGAAAACGAGTTCTACGGCACCATACGCCCCAAGCGCGTCATCCATCCCGGCGAGCGCCCGCTGCATGCGCTGCGTGAGCGAGGCGTCGAATACATCGAAGTGCGCCTGATGGACCTGGACCCGTTCGAGCCGGTCGGCATCAACGCGCAGACCATGCGTTTCCTCGATGTGTTCCTGCTGCACTGCCTGCTCAGCGACAGCCCGAAGGACACGCCGCAGGAAATCGCCGAACTCAAGCACAACCAGCACCAGACGGCGGCGCGCGGCCGCGAACCCGGGCTCAAGCTCAAGCGCGGCGGGCAGGAAGTCACGCTGACCGGCTGGGGCGCCGAGTTGCTGGCCCAGTGCGCGCCGATCGCCGCTGCCCTGGACGCCGCGCACGGCGGCGCGCAATACAGCGACACATTGACCGCCGCCAGCGCCGCCTTGCTGGATCCGTCCACCTTGCCCTCGGCCCGCGTGCTGGCGGCCATGGCCGGCAAGCACGACAACTCCTTCGTCAAGTTCGCGCGCGCGCAGTCCCTGCAAACGCAAGCCCTTCTGCAGGCCCAGCCCCTGGGCGCGGATGAGCTTGCCCACTTTGCCGTGGTGACTGAGGAGTCCATCCAGGCGCAAAAGAAGATCGAAGCTTCGGACACCATGCCCTTCGAGATTTACCGGCAGCAGTATGTCTCGGCCGAGCGCCTGGGTATGCCGGGCCGCGAAGCCGTGGCGATCTGAGCCGGGGCGCCGGAGCTCAGGACCTGGACTTGCCCGGCACCAGCGCCGACAGGCGCGCGGCCGGGTCCAGGGCTTTGCCGCTCCCGGGCGAGCCTCCCGGGAAGGCGCCCGGCGGCGGCCCGCGCCGCTCGCCCATGGGCGGCGCCGAAGGCCTGCCGGCCGCGCCGCCCTTGCCCAGTGGATCCACCACCAGGTTCAGCGTCGCCACATAGCGGTCCGCCTCTTCGCGCACGGCGCCCAACACCGTGTTGCCCGCCATCAGCGCGATGCCGTCGTTGCGGTTCAGCGTTTGCCGCAGCTGCGCGCGTTTGTAGTCGGGCAGGCTGGTGTAGATGAACTCGCTGAGCGCGTCGGGCAAAAAGAACTGTGAGGTCAGCACTGCGCGCGTGCCGCTGATCACCTTGAAATGGATGTGCGTGGTGCGGCCTTCGTACCAACCGGGGTAGACGCTGCGAAAAGCCGCCACACCGCCGGCGTCGGCCGCCAGGCTGCCGCGCAGGAACGTCGCGCCCACGGTGCTGGTGCGGCGGTCCTCGCCCTGGCCCGCGTAACCCGAGTACAGGCCCGCGGCATTGCAGTGCCAGATGTCCACACGCAAGCCCGGCAGCGGCGCGCCGCCACTGTCCATCACCACGAAGCGCACCTCCAGCGGAACACCGGGCAGGCCTTCGGTGATGTCGGCGCGTACTTTGGCGGCGTCGAAGTAATAGGGGCCTTCGGTGGCCTGGGCGGTCAACGGCAGGGAGGCCGTGTTACCGGCGGCATTGGTGCCCGTGGTCAGCAGCCCGGCCGCGCCTGCGCCGGCGATGCCCGCGGCCAGCCAGTTGCGTCGGCTGATGCTGCGGCGGGGCTGGGCTTCAGCGGCTTTCGCCGGCTGGGTGCTGGTGGGGGATGGGGTAGGGGTGTTGCTGCTGTTCATAAGAAGCTCCTCAAAGTCATGGAGACAGTTTGGCAGTCTTGTGTGAACGGGTTGTAACGCGCCCTGGGTGTTTACGTAAGCACCGAGGGCATCAGGCGGTCAGCTTTAACAGCGCCTCTTCGCGCCAGTAGTCCACGGCCTCATACCAGCCCTCCCACACGCAGCCGTTGCAGCCGCGGCCGCAGCAGCTGTCGGGCTCGGAAGGTGGTTGGCGCAGCGTGATGCCGGCGGCGGCTGCGCGCTGCTGTAAAGCGGCAAACATCGCCAGCGCGGCGTCGCGGTCGGTGTTGTCCGGCATTGGCCCGGGGAGATGTCAGGCCTTGGCGGGTGCCATGCGCCGGCGCGCGTAGAGGCCGATGAAGGCGCAACCCAGCACCAGCGCGAACCAGCCCACCAGCGAGGATTTGGCGACGATGCCCTGCATGCCCGGTGAGCTGATGAAGTAGGGCGAGACCAGCACGCCCAGGCCTATCAGCACGCAGAGGATGCCTTTGATCATCAGTTCGTTGTTGGCCTTGAGGGCGGAAGCGGCCAGGCGGCGGGCGGGAATCACGGGTTTTTGCTCGGGGGCTGAGGGCAGGGGCATGAGGGGCTCGATAAGTGAGTGGGTTGCAGGGGCGCTCGATGGCCCTGCTGTGCGTTCCGGCGGATCTGCCAGATTTGGCGCCGCGATACCCCGATTGTCCTTCATCACGCTGCGCGTGGATGTAACAGGCCCATGACCTGCGGCGAGGCCGGCTTGCCGCGCCAAAGCGGCCGTGCTTAACGATTTCTTAATACCGCTAAGAAGTCCTTAAATTCGCGTCGGCATGATCCGCTTCAGCTTAACCACTCTGGAGAAACTGAAGATGACCTCTCGCCTATCGCGTCCCGCCACCAAATCCGCATTGACCCGCGCCAAGCCCGCCGTGAAGCCAACCGCCGCCAAGCCAGGCGGTGCAGCGGCCAAAGCCTCGCTGCCGCTGTTTTCGCTTTTCCTGCTGGCGGCCTTCGCGCAGCCGGCCGGCGCCCAGCAGCAAGCCGTACAGGGCCAGACGACCGACGAGGCCTCTTCCTGGGGCCTGGGTGTGGGCGTCGGCGTGGAACGCAAGCCCTACCGCGACTTCGACAACAAGACCAAACTGCTTCCGCTGCTCACCTATGAAAGCAAATGGATCAGCCTCTCCGGCCTCTCCGCCGACCTGAAGCTGCCTTCGGCCGGACCGGTGTCCTTCCGCCTGCGCGCGCGGTATTCGATGGAAGGCTATGAGGCTTCCGATTCCCCCTTCCTGGTCGGCATGGACGAGCGCAAGGACGGTATCTGGCTGGGCGGCGCGGCCATCTGGCGCAACGAGGTCGCCAACCTCTCGGCCGAGCTGCTGGGCGACGCCTCGGGCAACAGCAAGGGCACGAAGCTCAAGCTAACCGTGGACCGCCGCTTCCAGGCCGGCAGCTTCGACATCACGCCGCGCCTGTCCGCGACCCGGCTCGACGACAAATATGTGTCTTACTACTACGGCGTCAACGCCGCCGAGGTGCGCGCTGGCCGGCCCTTCTACCAGGGCAGCTCGGCCGTCAACCTGGAGGCCGGGCTGCGTGTGGTTTATGCGATCGCGCCGCGGCAGAGTGTCTTTCTGGACCTGAGCACCACCAAACTCGGTTCGAGCATCAAGGACAGCCCTCTTGTCGACAAATCCAGCCAGAGCGGCGTGCGCGTGGGTTACCTGTACCGTTTCTGAGAGCAGCTCTAAATTCTGCAGGGCCTTTATCGGGCCGAGGCCTTGCACTTCAGTTTGGCGGTCCGCAACATGAAGGAGTCACGAGCATGCAAACCGAACCCGGCGATCTGGCCTACCTGGCCAAAAAGATCATCTGGCGCAGCTGGATACATTCTTTAAGCTGGTTGCGCAGGCACCGCGTCCTGTCCACCTGAGGCCGGCCCCGCGCCCGTCTCCGCAGGCAGCGGAAACAGAATCCGCACGCTGAAGCCCTTGCCGTCCAGCCCGGTCCCGGTCTCGATGGCGGCCTCGTGCAGCTGCGCGATGCCGGCCACCAGCGACAGGCCTATGCCGCTGCCGCGGCCGCCGTTGCCCGCGACGCGGTGGAAGCGCCGGAAGATCGCCTGGTGCTCGGCTTCGGGCACGCCCGGGCCGTCGTCGGCCACCTCCAGGCAGATCCGGCGTTTGCCGGCTTCTTCCCGGTAGCCGCAGCTGATTCTTACGCGACCGCCCTCGGGTGTGTAGCGCAGCGCGTTGTCCAGCAGGTTGCGCAGCAGGATGCCGATCTCGTCGACGTCGCATTCAATCGGGCAGGGCGTGAGCGCCAGGATGATGGCGCGGCGCTGCTGCTGCGCCTGCATGTCGAACTCCTGGCTCACGTACAGGATGAGTTCGCTGAGGTCGGCCAGGCTTTTCTGCGGCGCGTTCACGCCCGCGTCCATGCGCGCCAGGTCCAGCAACTGGTCTGACAGGCGCGTGCTGCGTTCAACCACTGCCAGCAGCTTGACGAGGGCGGCATCCTTGTCGGCCAGCGTGGTGGCGCGCAGGGCCACCTGGGCCTGCGCCTGCAGCGCCGACAGCGGTGTGCGCAGTTCATGGGCCGCGTCGCCGATAAAGCGGCGCTCGCCCTGCATGGCCTGGTCCAGCTGGTCCAGCAGGTGGTTGAAGGACTTGACCAGCGGCCGGATCTCGGTGGGCAACTGCGCCACCGGCAGCGGTGTGAGGTCGAACTTGCGGCGGCTGCGCACCGCCGCTTCCAGCGCCGTCAGGGGGCGCAGCGACTTGCCCACCGCGAACCACATCAGCAGGCCCGCCACGGTCAGCAGCAGTGTCGTCAGGCCCATCATCGCAAAGATCTTGTGGCGTATTTCCTGGTCGATCACGCTGTGCCGCACGGCCACCTGCACGCTGACCTCCCCGGTGCTGTCGGACACCGAGAAGATGCGCCAGCGCTCGCCGTTGACGGCGGCGCTGGTAAAACCGTCCTTGAAGGACGGCAGCAGCGGGACGCGCGGCGAATCCGGCGCCCGCACGATCAGTTCCTTGCGGTTCGTCCAGACCTGGAAGGTCAGGTTGACGTCGCGCGGTATGTTCTCGTCACGCAATTGCAGGCCGTGGCTGAAGGAGGGTTTGAGCTTCGCGCCGCTGGGAATGGCCATCAGTATCTTGGTGCCTATGGCTTGCAGCTTGCTGTCCCAATGGCTTCCCTGGCCGCGCAGGGTGTACACCAGCAGCACGCTGAGCGCGACGGCCCAGCACAGCGTGATGGCCAGGCCCAGCACCGCCAGGACGCGGCCCTTGAGCGACGCGGCGAAGCGGCACTTCACGGCTTGGCCTCGCCGATCATGTAACCCTGGCCGTGCACGGTGGTGATCAGGTGCTCGCCCAGCTTGCGGCGCAGCTGGTGGATGAACACGGCGATCGTGTTGCTCTCAATCGCCGAGGTGCTGCCGTAGACCACGTCTTCCAGGTGGTCGCGCGTGACCACATGGCCGGGGCGTTCCAGCAGCGCCAGCAGCGTTCGGTATTCGTGCGCGCTCAGGGCCACGCGCGCGCCGGCGCGCGTCACCGCGCGCTTGCTGCGGTCCAGGCTGATGTCGCCGTAGGTGTGCACCGGCACCACCTTGCCCTGGCTGCGGCGTATCACGGCCC
Organism: Polaromonas sp. P1_G1; assembly: GCF_056405595.1. Lineage (NCBI taxonomy): Bacteria > Pseudomonadati > Pseudomonadota > Betaproteobacteria > Burkholderiales > Comamonadaceae > Polaromonas > Polaromonas sp. P1_G1. The sequence continues at coordinate 2,433 of NZ_JBFUBU010000020.1, read as the reverse complement.
GCACCCGCGCCCAGAGTTCGTCGACCTGGAAGGGCTTGACGAGGTAGTCGTCGGCGCCCGCGTCCAGCCCCAGGATGCGCTCGCTGAGCTGGCCGCGCGCCGTCAGGATCAATACCGGCGTCACGTCGTAGCGGCCGCGCAGGGCGCGCAGCACCGTCAGGCCCGAATCGCCGGGCAGTCCCAGGTCCAGCAGCACGGCTTCATAGACATGGTCGACCAGCGCCAGGCGGGCGGCCATGGCGTCGCCGACGTGGTCCACCGTCCAGGCGATCTGGCGCGCGGCGTCACATACGGCTTCGGCCAGCATCGCGTCGTCTTCTACCAGCAGCAGGTGCACGGAAAATCCTCTATCGGGGTTCGCTTGGGAGTGGGGGCGGGGCCGTGGGCGGCCAGCCGTGATCGTGCCGGGGGCGGATTAATCATTTATTAACCCAGTCAGGCGCGGGACGCAGCGTATTTTGCGGCATGGCGGCACCGGGGCCGCAGCGGCGACAATAGGGGCATCGCCGCGGCGTTCATGCCCGCCAACCCCCGAACCCAAGAAAGAAACGATCCAGATGGCCATCCAGTGGTTTCCCGGTCACATGCACCTGACCAAAAAAGCCATCAGCGAGCGCATCAAGGAAATTGATGTGGTCATCGAGCTGCTGGACGCGCGCCTGCCAGGCTCCAGCGCCAATCCCATGCTGGCCGAACTCACCAGCGGCAAGCCCGCGCTCAAGGTGCTCAACAAACGCGACCTGGCCGACCCTGCGCGCACGCCGCTGTGGCTGGACCACTACAACAGCCTGCCCAACACCCGCGCCATCGAACTCGACGCCAGCGAGACCACGCCCGCGCGCCGCCTCATCGACGCCTGCCACGCGCTGGCGCCCACGCGCGGCACCATGGTCAAGCCCATGCGTGTGCTGATCTGCGGYATTCCYAACGTSGGCAAGTCCACCCTCATCAACACSCTGAMCGGCAAGCGCGCCACCAAGACCGGTGACGAGGCCGGCATCACCAAGGTCGAGCAGCGCCTGGTGCTGGCCGACGGTTTTTATTTGTGGGACACGCCCGGCATGCTGTGGCCGCGCATCATCGTCGCCAAGAGCGGCTACAACCTGGCCGCCAGCGGCGCGATCGGCCGCAATGCTTTCGATGAGGAAGAGGTGGCGCTCGAGCTGCTCGACTACCTCATCAAGCACTACCCCGGCCTGCTGGAGGCGCGCTACAAGGTGGAGGTGACGCCCGGCATCACCGATGAGCAACTGCTCGAAGAGATAGGCCGCAAGCGCGGTGCGGTGCTGTCCAAGGGCCGGGTCAACCTGCAAAAAGCCGCCGAGATCGTGATCTATGAGTTCCGCGGTGCCACTTTGGGCCGCATCACGCTGGAAACCCCCGCCGAATATGCCGAATGGCTGGCCGCCGGCCGCTTGCTGGACGCCGAGCGGCAGGTGAAAAAAGACAAGATTGAGACCAATCGGCTGATCAAGTTCAAGAAGATTCCGCGGCCGGACCGATCCGGAGATTCCGGCGAATCCTGAAATTTGCGGAGCGGATGCGCGGCGCTTGATCTTCGTCAAGGCCGGCGGCGGTGTTTACAGGCATTCTTGGCGGCGTACCCCACCCGCCGGAGACCGCCATTCACAAACATGCCAGCGTGCAGATCATCCTCGATGAGCACGCATCCCTTTCCGCCATGCTGCGCTCCATGCTCATGATGGTGGCGCGCGGCCCGGGCGACCATGCGCAGAGATTCTTCGACGTGCTGCGGGCCATGCTGTTCTACATCGATGAATTTCCCGAGCGCCTGCACCACCCCAAAGAATCGAACCTGCTGTTCCCGCGCGTGGTGCGCCTGGCGCCGGCGGTCATGCCCATCGTGGAACGGCTGGAGCGCGACCACATGAACGGCGAGAAGGCCGTGCGCGAACTGCAGCACCTGCTGCTGGCCTGGGAACTGCTGGGCGAGCCGCGCAAGCCCGATTTTGAGCTGCACTGCAAACGCTATGTGGAGTTCTACCTGGAGCACATGCGGCTGGAAGAATCGGTCATCTTGCCGGAGGCGGAAAAGGTGTTGGGCGAGGCCGACTGGAAAGAACTGGACACGGCCTTCCTGCAGAATCGCGATCCGCTGGCCAGCCGGCATGCGGCTGACCCGGTGTACGACCGGCTCTTTTCGCGCATTGTGAGGGAGGCGCCGGCGCCTATCGGGCTAGGGGACGTCTAGCCGGGTCTTGCGCCGGCTTGCGCGCTCTCTGTTCTCTCTGCTCTTTGCTGAGGGTTGCTGGCCGGGGGTAGCCCGGCAGCTACTCACTTTTCTTTTGCTTCGCCAAAAGAAAAGTAAGCAAAAGAAAAGGCGACCCTGGTTGCTGCGTCCCTCCGCTGCGCTACGGGCAACCTGCGGTGCTCGGTCCAGACGGGGTCTCGCTAAACTCGCTTCGCTCAAAC